>CAZPNF010000071.1:0-7974 GCA_964587715.1 uncultured bacterium
AAACAGATTTTATACCTCCCTCAGTTTGATTGTAAACAAGCCTCTTTTCACTATTAACGATTTGAAGTTGGGTTTGAAACAAGCTGAACTCAGCTACGAAAGGCAATCTCGAGTATTCAAACGTTCAGAATTGGACCTTGTCTACGGAGTAACAAGTGCTTTCTACCAGTTGTACAGATTAAGCCAGGAGGTAGAAATCAACAAAGACAAAGTAACACGCCAGGAGGAAATTTATCGCACAACAAAAAACAAATTTGCGGCAGGTCTAATCGCTGAAGTGGATGCTATGCAAGCTGAGGTAGAACTCACCCAGAGTCAAAACGATCTGAAAAAATCCGAAGGGAATTTAAAAGAAGGGGAAGCCGCATTCAAACAGCTCATAGGCCTGCCACTGGATACTAATATAAAAGTAATTACAGATCTGGAATTGAAACCTGTGTATATTGCTGTCGAAAAAGCTGTTGCTCTTGCTCTAAGAAACCGCAGCGAACCTGTGGAAAAGCAAATTGACATCGAAGAACAAAAGATCAATATAAAACAGATCGATGCAAGAGTCTCTATAAAGGGAAGTCTGATGGGATATTACAACTTTTCCGGTTTCTCTGACTTGCCCTGGGGAAGTTCTACAGAGGATCTTTTTTCATCAAGCTGGAATGTTCTGAAACAGACCCCAAACAGAGGACTTACATTTGGACTTGAGATTCCTATCTGGGATTGGGGACAAAATAGAGCTCAAGTTGAAGCTGCCAGAGCAAATCTTAACCAGACTGAGCTGAGTCTGCAAGACACTAAGATTACAATCGAACGAGAAGTCCGGGATGTAGTCCGCACCGTATATGAAACTTACGATCGAGTCCAGATGCTAACCAAGAGTAAAGAGGTAAGCCAGAAATCATTTGACATTAGTCTCCAGCGATTTGCAAATGGTGACATTACTTCAACAGAACTGGCCAGAGCAAACGATCAGTTGAATCAGACAAAGCTATCTTACTTAGCAGCTTACAACGAGTATAAACTAGCTCTGGCTGATTTGAAAAGAAAAACACTCTACGATTTTGAGAAAGGAAAATCTTTAGTAGAACAGTGAAAAACTTATCTCCTTTACCAGACGATAAACTTTCTCAGGCAATCAAATCCTCAGACAGCGCAGCTTTTAAGATACTCTATTTCCGTTACTACGAACCACTTTATAACTTTGTCTGGCATCGCACTTATTCTACTGAACTTGCAAAAGATCTTCTGCAGGAAACTTTCACACGTCTCTGGCAAAATCGTCAGAAGCTTGACGTCAATAAATCTATAAAAGCTTATCTCTATCGCATTGCCAACAACTTAATTATTGATTACAACAGAAAAAATGCTTCTAAGAAATCTTATCTCTCAAAACTCAACAGAGAAAGTAACTCTGGTAACGAGCAATCTATAGAGATAGAATTATCAATAAAAACTGCTCTTGATAATCTCCCAGAAAAACTCCGTACAGTCTTCACTCTCAGTCGATATCAAGGATTAAAATATTCTGAAATAGCTGAAGTGTGCAGCATCTCAATCAAAACTGTTGAAAAATGGATGAGCCAGGCTTTACAGTTGTTACGAAAAGAACTTTCATAACTTTTGCCCTATTCCCTAAACTCTTAACTTTAGGCTTTAGCCTTTCATTAGATGAAACTCTAAAGAGTGAATTCCAAGTACTGGGTAAGAGTTATATCAAAAATCGGAGATTTAGAGAAACCGCAAAAGAACGTACAAATTCAACACTCCAGAATTAGATTCCTCGCTCTGCTTGGAATGCGGGTGTCATTCTGAGAAGTGCCGATTCATCGGCATGACGAAGAATCTCTTACTACTCAACATTCTGGAACACGAGATCCCTCACCTGCCAATACGGATTTAGAATAACAGGTTTTTTGGTGACAATTCTCAAATGACCTAAACAGGTGACTGTTGTTTTGGATTTAGGATTTCGTGCTTGGAATTTATCAGAGGGGGCACCCCTGGAATAAAATCGTTCCAGAGATCACTTCGTTTATCTCTGGAACGATCTCTGGAAACTTTAAAAGAGGGTATTTTTGATCTGAAGCGTATTATTTATGAAAGGGAAATAAATATGAACAACTCAAGATACCTTAAATTATGTACAAAAGCTGTCTCAGGAGAAATCTCCCCAGAAGAAAAAAATGACTTAGAAAGATTGATAAAGATTTCTCCAGAAAATGAAATTCTCTATAACAAAATAAAAAAAACATGGGAACTGACAGAAGCACAGAGCTCACCACCTCTACCTGATATCGAAGAGGAATGGTCAACAGTTGAAAAGAGTTTGAATGCAGCAACTGCAAAAAAGAGGAATAAAGGAGATACTCCATTGTTTAAACGTATTGCTAACAATCTGACCACCTTAGTTGAACCACGATACCGTCCTGCTGTCCTTTCTGCTGCAGCAGTATTGATCTTTGCTGCAGCTTTTCTTATCTGGAGGAACCAATCTTCGGAGCCCTATTTCCAGAAAGTTCTCACCCACAATAAACAGAGAACACAGGTTAATCTGCCGGATGGTTCTGTAGTACACCTGAACTGCAGCAGTTCAATTAAATTCCCCAAAAAGTTTTCAAACAACCTCAGACAGGTAACTCTTTCAGGAGAAGCATTCTTTGAAGTAAGACACGATAGAAAACCATTTGTTGTAACAACAGAGAATGCAAAAGTCACTGTACTCGGAACCAAATTTAATGTTAGAGCCTGGAACGAACAAACCTGTGTCATTGTAAAAACGGGCCGCGTGAAGCTCGGAGCAATAAAGTTAAATGATAAAAATGTTGTGTTATCAAAAGGACAGATGAGCCGGATTACTGGTAATGTACCTCCGCAACCACCTCAAAATGTGGACGTGAATCATCTACTTGGATGGCTGGAAGGTAAGATTGTTTTTGAAAAAACACCGCTCACAGAAATAATAGCCGAGCTGGAACGGGATTATGATGTCTCTATCGAATTGGGTAATTTAAGACTAAGTCAAAAAACTCTTACAGCAACTTTCGAAAATTTACCAATAGAGACAGTTCTGTCTTCTATATGTTTGACTCTAAACTCTCACTATAAATTTGACGGTAAAAAATATATTATTATGGATTAATTATAGAGAAACAGTATGGAAAAATTTAAGGTCAAAATAGTCACTTTTTGTATAACCCTTTTTCTGATCTGGTGTAATCATTTTACTCTGGCTCAGAACGAGTCTTCAAGAACTCTCATTTCAGTTTTTTCTAAGAATAAACCACTGCGTGAGGTCATCCAGGAAATAGCCAGCCAGTCAAAAGCAAAATTTGTTTTCAGTGACAGTCTCGTAGAAGGAAAAACAATAACGTGTAATCTTATAAATCTTCCGCTTGAAAAAACTCTTAATCAAATAGTGACTCAGGCAAAAATTTCATTTAAAATTCTACCTGGCAAACTAATTGTTTTCTTTAATGAAAAATCCAGCAACCAGAATGTAACTGGTAATATTACAGATACACGGTTTATAACTCCGACTCTTCAGAAAAGAATCGAACCTGATTATCCTCGGTTAGCCCAGATGGCCGGTTTGGAGGGCAGTGTAGATGTAAATCTACTGATAACACAAAAGGGTGAAGTAAAAATCGCGAAAGTTATCAGATCTTCCGGCTATAAAATTTTAGATAATGCCGCAGTAGAATTCGTCAGGAAATTGAAATTCATTCCGGCTAAGAAGAAAGGTAAACCAATCGAGGTCTGGGTCTCACGGACAATGAAATATAGGCTCGCTAAAAAAACTACAAAATAATAGAATTCTATAACTTTTGGGCCGAAAAGTATTTACAAAAAACAAAAGAAAAATCTTAAAAAGGAGGATAGAACCATGAAGATAAAAAAATATGCGTGCATAGTGGCAGTCTCAATGATTATTCTGGGATGTGCAACTACACACAAGAATGTTGAAGTTGGTGGATATTCCTTTACTCTTGAAGGAAAGAAATACTACATCCAGAGCATAACTCCACCCTCTAAAGAAGGATACAACATCCTGATACAAAAAGAGGGGGAAGAGACTGTATTCAAAGCAATTGATAAGGAACAGGACGGCGTTCTGGATAAAGTAATTATGGGAGACATCCCTCTGGAAAAAGCCATGGAAATCTACAGAAAAGGAATTGCCCTTGGCAAAACCGGTGGACATGTTAAGAAAAGAGCTTTTGAGAGAGCATACAAGACATCCGATATGTTGAACAACTATATCTTGAAAACTTACATCCTGGCATTAGGTGAAGTTTATAACAAGCTTTCTATTATCAGAAAACAAACAGCCATAGAAGAAGCAGTTGTTGTAGATCTGGGGGCAAATGGCAACCTCAACAAGATTGAAATGGGTACGGGAAACCTGAAAAATTACCAGAAACTCTACGATAAAGTTCTTGAACGAGGAATGAGACGAGGCAAAGTTATAAAAACAAAAGAGGGAATGTACGAGGTTGTGATGAGATAGTATTACCCCGATTCTGTGTTAAGAGCAAATTGAATCGTACAAAAACTCATCCCCACAGGTGAAAGATTTACTCCTTCAGCACAAAATCAGTATAATCGTAATCCCCCAGGTGAATCCGGAAGTTCTCGGTATCTCAAGACTTCCGGATTTTTATTATATCCAAAAGTATTATATTGAACGCTGTTATTTTTCTCGCTCCCAGTCTCTGGCTGGGAGCGGTTTTTTATCTTCATCGGAAGTATTCCATCAACTATGCGTTCCCAGCGAGACGTTGGGAACGAGGGGGAAGCTGTATATACTACCTGGTGCAAGTTCTTTAAAAAGTTTAGACAACTCACAAGTATCCCTTTTGGGATACATTATTGATAATGGAAGCGAACAATCTTTAATTAAATTGTAGTAATTATTAATCTTTATTTCCTCATCTGAATATGGTTGCTTACCAACTCTTTCCTTAATTTCGAAATACCTTCGAATAAAAAATGCAAGAAAATCAGCCAATTGAATTAGTCCAACCTCTTTTGAGTCACCCCAGTAAGGAACATCCACAATTTGATCTAATTTATCTTGTCTTGATTTCTTCGAATAAAAATCGTCAGTCCAGTCAGGAGGATTAAGTAATAAAGTTGTAAAACGTTTTTCTTCTCTATATTCATTATCATAGATAAATATTGTATTACCTTTAACTCCACCATATTTTTTGTTTTGAAATTCTTTTTGAACACCTAATATCAAATGCAATCCTAATGTTCGCCACAATGTATTGATTTCATCATAAATTTTGCCTTCTTCAAGAAATCTGTAATATATCTCTTTATAAATAACAGAATAAATCACTGAATGTTTTCGTTCTTTTAACCATCTCAATATTGCTAAGATAATATTAGTCCTTTGCTCGCCTGTCATTCCACGCCAGATTCCATTACCAGGATAAAAATCTTTGGTGTGAAATTCAGCGATATCTTTATCAATAATAGTTGATAATGCTTTTAATAAATTACACCAATGCTCTTTTGTTTTGTGCATCCTTTGACAATCAACAATTACACCTGCCATAACCGCTATTGGTTCATCGCCAGTTCCTGATTCATCACAATAGCATAATTTCATAATGTCTCCTACAGCTAACGTCAAAAATAACCTGCTGGAACTTGCAGCGCAAATTACATTGGTATTTAAAGAATCGTTCTGCGTAGCTCCACCCGTTTGGATTTGCACATCGCTGTTCCAGTCAGGTTGATTTTTTTTGTTAGCCATTGATTTTCTTACATGTCCTGCTAAGTTAAAATTATTCGCAGTGAAGATAGGTTTGATAAATCCATACGTTCCCGATGCCCAGAATCTGCACAAAAACAAGGGGGTCATATCTTTCCAAGACTATAGCGGATGCTTGAGTACATGATTTTATACGTCCATCGTCCACCATGCGCAAAGCATCAGCTAACTTCTTGCGTTGATCCATATATATTGCAAAAGCAGTCATATCGAGTTTCTTTTTGGCATAAAAAGTACCGTCTTCAACCCAACATCCAAAATTCCGTTTAGCTATAAATTCATCCGTCTTCTGGTCGTGTTTCTCAGGATCCACCCAATCCATCTCACCTGTCTCTCTCGCAGGTTTGATAACTTCAGCCTTCTCGCTAATAATATCACCCGTTGTGCAATACTCACTAACCCACCCATCAATGCCGTTGTAGCTAACACGATACCAAGTTACATAGTAATCACCCGTATGAAAATACTGTCGTATTTTCTTCTTCTCAAGAATCTGTATCTTCGTACCCACAGGAATCTCACCTATAAAAACGGTGCCATCTACCTCCCTGTTAATGAGAGCGGCTTCTCCGTAACTCCCAGCAATGAAGTACTCTTTCGTTTGCCCTACCAATTTGGATTGAGAACGACCTTCTTGTAATTTTTTATTCTCATTTTTAGTGAGCGATGGTTTTTCTTTAGTGACAGATGATGAAGGTTTTGAAATCGATTTTTCCAGGTTGGTGATTAGAGCAGGTGAAGATGGTTTCTGGATAAACTTAGATGTCAACCAAATAAATCCAATAAAAATTATGAAACACATTATAAAAGAAATTATTACACGATCCCAAAATTTTAAATGTGAAGCAAGTAAGCTAATTGTATTTCTCGGACCGATATGCTTTTTTCCGTTGTTCTTTGTCCTCAAATATAATTGCTTAGAATTGTCTTCATATACTTTAGTAAGTCTCGGTTCCACAATGATAGGATTCTGACAATTCCCGCATCGGTATCGTTTTGGATTTTCGGGATTCTTTACTTTATATCTTTTGCCACAATTATCGCACTGAACGAATATGTATTCTTCTTCCATGACAGTCCTCTCGCAATTATTGCCAAGGCATCACGTTACGATTTAAGACTCCGCCGGGTTGGTTAAGTTGCATATGGAATCGTGTTGCCATAGTCAAAACACAAATTGAAGCACAGCCCCTGCGGTCAACTTGAGCCATTCGTTAGATTTCTTTATATATTTCATTTAAAAATTCTTCATTAGGTATTCTTACTTTTATTCCCATACGTTCTAGTTTTTCTTTTTTCCCTTTGTCAATGAAATCTGTAGAGTTAAAGGTAAGGAAATAATCACATTTTCCCATATAGGCAGTTTGTAGGAGCCATAAGTCATAGAAGTCTTTTTCATTGGGAAATAATTTTTTTAGTTCAGTGCATTTTTCGTCAGCATATACAGCGTGTCCATAGCAGGAGACACCATATCGCCCTACTTCAATTAAGTTTTGTTTTTTATTGATTTTAGTTAAATATTGATTCTTCCAGTATTCATTTTTATTTGTAGCAATTTGTTCCTTCTCGTTTACAGTAGAAGTGATTAAAGTAATCTTAAAGTCTGGTGCAACTCTTGTTCGTTAGCCAATTTCCTCATCATTTTAGCATTCTTTCATATTCATCATGATTGCCAATCCATACCCAAATAAAGTTTTCTCCATCTTCTGTAGCAAGAGCTCTGTAGTTCAGACCGATTCGAACTGACCAAAAGGAACCAATCTTTTTGAAATGAAGTGACGGATGATAAGGATCGTCTTTCAAAAGTTCAAAATTCTCATCAGCTGTTTTCTGGATAGAAGATGGAAGCTTATCAAAGCATTTACAAAATCGAGAACTCGTCCTATGCATTTACAAAGCCTTTAAATTGTCATTATTTTTTTCCTGCAGAGCTTCTTTGGCCAAGAAGTCTAGTTTTCCTGAATTTGAGTCCTCTTTAATTTGCTTATTCCATATTTCCCAGTCCTTTTCAGCAAACCACTGCCTTAAATTAACATATTCCTGTTTAGGCAATTGTTCAATTTCCTTTTTTATTTCAGCTAGCTGTACCATTTTTAACTCCTGTTTTTATTTATGCCTAACGTCGGGGGTCCCTATCACCCTACGAGCAAACCAATATCTGGATTGCTGTGTGCCACAGCCTTTAGGCTGTGCTTACT
>CAZPNF010000072.1:0-7963 GCA_964587715.1 uncultured bacterium
AAGCCTCGCCGTAAATCCGAACGCTCTTACCATTTTCCAATGCATCATTCCAAATGAACCCATATTTTGGATACACCATCGCATCGTATTGAATATGGTCATAACTGCGGAACCATGCCCGCACCTTTTTCTCGATGTAATCCGTCACAATACCGGAATCCGTCCACTGGTGCCCCTCCGAAGAACATTTACCCGAAGCGTAATAGTTGTCCAGCAGCGAAAATTTCCGGGCCAGTTTGTGATGATTGGGCGTCACCTTCTCGCCAAAGGAACAGAGTTTTGGCTCACCATCGCCTTCTTTCATGTCGCCCAAAACCTGGTCGTAGGTACGATTTTCTTTAATAATGTAAATCACATGTTTGAAAACAGATGACTCCCCGATTCTTTCAGGCACTGGAACGGGTTTGCGATTTTTCCGCGGAAGAAACTTTAACAATTCTATTCGAAATGCCATGTTGTTCTTTTTGACACGGGCTGTGTAGTGCCGAAGTCTTTTGGGGTCTGGCGTCGGAATTACAGAAACCGAAGCCATTTCGTGATGCGCATTGAAAAATCCCGGTAACGGGGTTTTCGCCTTTGCGCCATTTGCTTTACGAAAGGCTATTCGCGATCCGATAGCCTCGATATTTGCCACGTACAACATATTGCCGTTCATAGAAACAGCAACGGCTCCCGGGTAAGTTTCTGTGGGAATAAATCCCAGCACGCGGCTCGCACCAAGCACGCCGATTTGGGAAGCCATTTTGCCCAGCTCTACAACTGCCAGAGCGTTGTCCATTCCATTGGCAACAAAAAGGCGTTTGCCATCGGGAGAAACAGCCAGTCCATTCGGAGAATCACCCACAAAATTTTTGGAATCCTTTATTAAGCAGACGGAGATCATTTCAGTAACCGCATCCGTTACGGTGGATATTGCCGAGATATTATCGCTGTTAGCATTCGCTACATACACAAATTTCTCATCAGGACTTTTAACAATATCGTTTGGATGCAGTCCCACAGCAATCTCTTTTATAATTTTCCCGGATTCTGCATCAAGCACGGTTACCGTACCATTGGACACAGCCCCTGTGGCAGGATCTACGACTGCCATATCCCAAGGGGTCCCCGCCACTTCCTCTCCTGATTTCGGCTGCCTGCCTGCCCAATTTGTCACGTACAATTTCCCATGAGCCTTGACAATTCCAAATGGCGCCACTCCAACGGTCGTTGTCCAGAGAAGTTGTTTGGAGTGCAAATCAATTTTAACCACCTGATTATTTCCATTTAAAACAACAAACAGAAAGTAGCCGTCCAATGCCAATTCATTGGGGAGAGCTGTTAAAAATTGACCATCTTTCTTTTTCTGGCCTTTAAACCAAATTGTCTTGTTTGCCAAAAGAGTAGCCTGTGCGCCATTCCATTCCGCTTGAAGAACCGCCGATTTTTTTCGTTTATCGTCGGCGCTCCAGAAGACTCTTTTCCCATCGGGGGACCAGATGATTCCCGAATAGGTGTTCATGAATTTACGGAAGCGTTTGATTTTCTGAAAATTAATCTCAGTCACAATGTGATTGGATTTTGTGTCAATAAAAACGATACGATACCGACCTTCCACCGCCAGAATTTTGCCATCTGGCGACAACGCAACATCCAGGGCATGATTTTCCAACCCGCGATCTCCGAAATAAATGCACTCTCCTGCTGGATCGATGATTTTATTGTACGGCATTAACACCGGAAGTGTATTTCTGGCAAGGGTTTTAGAATCGTAATCAATTGATTTGGATGTCACCGGGGTTTTGGACCGAGCCTTATAAATTGAACGCAGGGCACAGCCTATGCTTCCAAAAACAAGCATTAATCCGAGAATTGTGTACACAGAGATTCGTTTCATTTTGGGACTCCCTCAGAAAATATCACATTACTACTTCTGCTACTTCCAGCGCCACCGAGTACCTTCCGAACGGTGCGCTGACCTGAATACCGCTGGTGATTTTCTTTACCTGTTCAACCATTTCTCGTGCAATTTCAATACCTGTTTTAAGCTGATCGTCTTTAGATTCAAATCGTTCCATTCTTTTTATAATTGCATCAGGAACAGTAACACCAGGTACTTCGTTTTTCATAAATTCGGCGTTGCGCAGACTCGTTAAAGGCCAGATACCAGCGATAAATGGAATACTGAAATCTTTTACTCTTTCCAGAAATTGTTCAAGAGCAGCCGGATCAAACACAGGCTGGGTAATGGCAAATTCAGCCCCTGCATCAACCTTCCAGTAGAATCTCTGGATTTCCTTATCGAGATTGACACTATTAGGATCCACTCCCACGCCGATGAAAAAAGCAGTAGGATCGCCAATGAGCTTGTTACCCAGATCTAACCCCTTGTTCAGATTATTAAGAAGATTTGTTAGACCGATAGAATCAATATCAAAAACTGCAGTGGACTGTGGATAGGTTCCCACCATTGGGGGATCGCCAGTTATGGCAAGAATATTTTTAATTCCCAGAACAGAAGCACCCAGGAGATCAGACTGCATTCCTATGAGACTTCTGTCTCTACATGTGTAGTGAAGCACAGTTTCAATGTCAATATGATTCTGAAGAAGAACTGCCAGTGCAAGACCATTCATTCTGGCAGAAGCTCTGGGGCCATCAGGAATGTTAACAGCATCAATTCCTTTCTCTTTCAGTTTTTTAGCACCTGCAAGCTGTTTTGCTACGTCCCGTCCACGGGGGGAAAGCATCTCCACGAGAGTAACAAATTTCCCCTGCACAACTTTCTCTGCCAGTTTTGATTTTTCCGCTTTTGGCACAGGCTGCGGAAGTGAAATTTCTGCCTCTGACTGCAGGTTGATTTTTTTCTGGATAACCATTCTCGGCTGTTTTTGAACAAGCGCTTCTGCCATCTTACGAATATGTTCTGGTGTGGTCCCACAGCAGCCGCCAATTATTCTGGCGCCAGCTTCAATAAACCTTTTGGCATAAACGCAAAAGTATTCAGGAGTACTCATGTAAAAAGTACGTCCATCCACATACTGAGGTTTTCCAGCATTTGGTATGATTGAAATAGGTTTAGTTGTGATTTTAACCATTTGTTCGAGAAAATCCAGCATGTGTTTTGGCCCCACAGTACAGTTGAGCCCAATGACATCGGCTTCAGAGCTGGATAATCTTTCTGTAATTTCTTTTAGTTCAATGCCGTAAGAAGTTTTTCCATCCTCCTGAACAGTCATCTGTGCAATAATAGGAAGATCAGAAATTGATTTTATGGCTTTTACTGTTTCTTCAATCTCACGGATGTCGTGGAACGTTTCAAGAATAAAAAGGTCCACTCCCCCATCTAACAAAGCCTGAGCTTGCTCTCGGAAAGCCTCGTTTGCTTCTTCAAAAGAGGTCTCGCCCCATGGTTCAATCTTTACCCCCAACGGTCCAATAGAACCAACTGCATACGCTCTGGACTGGGAAATTTCTCTAACAATTCTGGCTCCTTTTTGGTTAATTGTCTTTACTTTATTGGTAAGGTTGTGGCGTCCCAGTTTGTAGCGATTTGCTCCAAAGGTGTTTGTTTCTATTGCTTCTGCACCAGCTTTCAAATATTCCTTATGTATAGATCTAATCAAATCAGGATTTGAAAGATTTAGTTCATCGTAACATTTATCAATAAAGATACCCTTTTGATAGATAAACGTTCCCATTGCACCGTCAAAAAGAAGCACATGATTTTTAATGTAAGCTCTAAAAGGTTCCATTACCCTGCTCTATTATAGCTACCGGTTTATATAAATTTATACCAAAAGTCTGTATTATGCAATATATTTGTTCTGGATTTTTAGCCGCTTTATTTTTTTTGCTTTAGCGCTGCAATTTCCCTAACAGCTTCAATCGCGTGATCGATGTGCTCCTCAGTATTGAACGGTCCCAGGCTGAACCGAACTGTACCATAGATTTTATCCGTTCCCAACTGTTCGTGTACCTTGGGTGCGCAGTGAAGTCCTGCCCTGCAGGCAATTTTATAATTTTTATTTAATACTCCACCTATTTCCTCAGCTTTCCAGTCTTTAATGGTAAAACTTAAAACAGCATTATGGTTTTCAATACTGTCCGCACAGTAAGTGGTAACGCCTTCAATCTCCTCAAGGTTCTTTCTTAACTTATCCCAGAGGTCCATTTCCTGTTTATGTATATTTTTAATCCCAACCCTACGAATCCACTTCTGACCAGCATTAAGACCGGCAACTCCAAGAATATTCAGGGTACCGCATTCCAGACGGTGGGGGAATTCATCAAGATGATATGGATATGCTGAAGCTATGCCTGTACCTCCGTAACGGGTTGACCGGATAGGAACATTTTCTCCGACATAAGAACCACCGATACCAGTGGGACCCATAAGAGATTTATGACCTGTAAAAGCTAAAAGATCGATGCACATTTCCTGAACATCGATCTTTCGTACACCTGCAGTCTGGCTGGTATCCACTGCAAACCAACAACCGAGTTCACGACAGATCTTACCAATTTCAGCTATGGGTTGGACAGTGCCCAAGACATTAGAACCGTGATTTACTATTACCATTTTAGTGTTCTTTTTTATGGCTTTTTTAATACCATCTGGATCTAAATAGCCATTTAAATCAAAAGGAACATAAGTTATCTCGCATATGCCGTCTCTCTGTAGAACATTTAGAGGCCGTAGAACAGAATTATGCTCTAATTTAGTAGAAACTACATGATCGTCTTTCTCTACCATACCCTGGATGATCATGTTCAGCGAATCACTGGCGTTGTAACTAAAAGTTAGGTGGTTTGGATCTTTACCGTTGAAAAATTCGGTTAACATTTTTCTGGTACTGTATACTACTTCCTCAGCCTCAGTAGTTACATCGGATGCTGAACGTCCAGGATTGATTCCATGTTTCTGGTAAAAACTGTACATAAAATCATAAACTTCCTGGGGCTTGGGAAAAGTTGTAGAAGCATTATCCAAGTAGATTAAATCTTCCATAATTACTCCTTATACACTATTGCTTATTCTCAAGAATTACTCTAAACCCTACATATTTCGCAGCCGGAGGGTAATACACACTCTTTGGATCTTTTGGTGTGACTGCCGATATTCCCATGATTTTACCTTCACCATTTTCAGATACACACCATTCTGCAACATTTCCACCCAGATCGTAGACACTGTTTTCTCCTATCGGTTTAAAACTGCCCACTGGTTTGAGTAAAGTTCCAGCCTCTTCAAGCTCTTGAATTTTAGGCCGCAGCGTTACTGCCTCATCAAGAGTAATTGAATAACCTGCCCAGTAGTCAAGATTATTTTCATTGTCTGCATTATCTTTTGCTCTCTTAGCCAACATTTCAGCCTCTTTTGCAAAGGGAAGTCTGTAATGTTTTCCTGTAAGATTTGATAACCATTCACAATATGATTTTGCCTGTTCAAAATAAATACCATTGGCAGGATAGTTCCCTGTTTCAGGTGGATAGTGATAGCTCGTATCAAATGCAGCATATTGAGCCCTTGTTACTTCAAACCGGCCGAGCCGTAAAGTATCGAGTTTCACAACTTCTGGTATTAAAGTATTGTTGATATTTTCACCATAGAGCCAATTCACCTTTTTTGCCTTTGTTCTTTTCAAAGCCAAGTCTAAAGGTGAATCTTTCTTAAAAGCTTCGTTGGGTCTCATGTAAGTCTTAAACAAGTAACGGTCAAACCATTTCAATTCCTCTTCCATTTTACGGCGCTGATGTGTCAATTTGCGCAAACCATGAGGTTCTCCGGGGAAAAGAATGAAGCGAACAGGAGTTTTTCCGATCTGCTGGAGTGCATGGTAGTGTTCCCATCCCTGTTCAGTTGGAACATTGGTGTCTTTCGTACCGAAGAAAATAATGGTTGGTGTGGTAACTTTTTCCATCTTAAACAAAGGAGATTTTTTGATATAATAATCAGGGCGTTTCCACGGTGGTCCGCCAAAATAGGCATTATCAAAAGCAGCTCCAAAAGCACAGTTGCCGTAATCAGAAGTCCAGTTAACATCACCAGCACCGGATGCAACCACTTTAAACCGGTTTGTCTTAATCACGCACTGAATCGACAGGATAGCGCCGTTACTCCATCCCATGATGCCCAATTTATCTGGATCAATCGTTCCTTTTTTGATGAGATAATCAATCCCTTTCAGTATATCCGGCACCTCATATTCATAGTAGTGATTTTTGATCGATTCTATCCATTTCAATCCGTAGTTTCCGCTGCCGTGGTAGTTTACCTTCAGAACAAATGCTCCTCGGCTGGTTAAGATATTAGGATAAGATGACCAGCCTTCTCTAAAAGCATCTCTGTCAACACCACCAGGTCCGCCGTGAATAGATGCAATCAGCGGATATTTACTGCCTTCCTGATAATTGTGCGGATAGTAGAGAACGCCGTCTACCTGATCGCCGCGGGCACCTTTCCAGTGGATTACTTCGGTTTTTGCGATGTACTTTTTTGCGATCCATGGGTTTAATTTGATTATCTGGCGTTTGAAGAGCAACTTGTGATTCTGAATCTTACCACTTTTAATTTGTGGAGGTAAACTTGCAGTAGTATAAATGAAAATTGTTGTAGTGCCATCTTTTCCTACAGTATTTATATAAATATTTTTCCCATTTTTGTCCTTGAGCCAGCTTCGATTCCATCGCCCATTGATATTCTTATAAAATGCCAGTTTGTTCCACGGGCCGTTTGCCAATGATACGAGTAAACCTTCGCCTGTAACCTGATAACCGAAAAATCCCAGTTTCCATTTCCAGTCCAGCGGGACGAGCTCATATTTTTTAGTTTTTATGTCAAAATAACAGAGCACAGGAACGCCTACGTAGTCGTCTCCTGATCTGCTGGAAATTCTTTGAGAGCAGAAGAATCCTTTGCCGTCGAGTTTCCAAACGAAGTTGTATGGTTTCATGTTCTTTTCGGTAAAAATTTCTTCTCGAGTTTTCTTTTTGATATTATAGAGGAATTGACACGGCGGAATGCGATAATCATAAGGATAATGAATGTTCTGGGCTTCACTCGTCACCACCCACCGTCCGTCTGGAGAAATGGCAAATTCACTGACTTTTCCAGAGTTCATGCTCAACCGGGTGATTTTTTTAGATTTCACTGCAATCTGAAAAAGACGTACAGGGAGAAAGTGTTTTTGATCACCAACAACAATGGCATCATCTTTTTTCTTTTTCAACTCCTGTTCATAGAAGTATGGGTCTTCCCGTGCAGTAAAAACAATACGTTTTTGATCCTGCCATTTGAAGGAGTTAATTCCATTTTTCAAGGAAGTCAACTGCCACGGCTCACCTCCCTCTGGACTTATAAGCCATATCTGATTCTTCTTATCTTCGCTTCTGTTAGAGGTAAAAGCAATGAGTTTTCCATCGGGAGACCATCGAGGATTGCTGTCATTTACCTTTCCTCTGGTGAGTTGAACTTCGGTACTGTCCACAAGAGAAGTAAGATAAATATCTCCAACATTACGGTTTTCCTTTTTACAAGGTCGAGTCTTTACCCACACAACCCATTTCCCATCAGGGCTGACGTTAAAATTTTCTGATGATTCCTGCTTTAAAACATCATTCACAGTCCATTTCTTAGGATCTTCCTGGTTCTCTGCAGTGAGTAAGCTAACTAAACCAACCAGTAAGAGAACAGCAGCAAAGTTAATTAGACGAGTCTTTTTCATGACGATCTCCTTTTATATATTTAGACATTAGTGCGAGTGATTGCGTAAAACGTTCTGAGTGTATCTGAATTCCAGCAAAGCTGGATTTGTTCGGAGCTTAGCGAAACCAGATACGCTCTGTTATACGCTGTTTCGCACATCATTTCTCACCTTTATCATTAAAATCAAACAGATTTGGAGATTTAAATTTTATCAAAAATTCTGGGTCTATGTCGTTTTGAGTGGGTAATCATATTCAAGTTTTGCAGTTAAGAAAT
>CAZPNF010000073.1:0-7946 GCA_964587715.1 uncultured bacterium
AGTATTGCTTCCCTTAAAACTAAGCCCGTGCTTCCAAGAGAAGGGGAAACAGTTGAACTAACAATGAGAATTGAAAATACAGGTGATGGAACTGCAAAATCAGTAGAAGTATATATGGAGCATGGATTTCAAGGATTGAAGCAGTCATTTATTGGCGCTCTTGATTCAAATGAAGATGGCCCGGCTGTTCTGACTTTTATTCCAGATGAAGCAGGAGAATTTGAATTTCCAGTTACTATCTCATATAAAGATGATTTTGGAAGCAATGAAATAAAAACAATTGTAAGTATTACTATATTGGAGAAGGAGTCAAATGTTTTGGTGATTATTATTCCATTATTAGCAATTATTATTATTGGATGGGGGATATATTATTTTATTAAAACAAAAAAAGCAAAAAATAAAATAATACAACAGCTTCTTGAGGGGGATGGCTTGGGGAAAGGCAAAAAATAATGGGGAACAATTTCTATCAAGATTCAAAATTTCTAATATCGGGGATAGTTATTTTTTATAAGCACCCCCTCTGTAATCAATCTCATAAATTATCAGTTCGTCTTTTTCTATATCAATTCTGAAAATAATTCGGATATTTCCTATTCGCAATCTAAAAAAGCCTTTCCATCCTCCTTTTAATTTTTTTATGTCTAATTCCTTAAAGGGAATGACGCCTTCTTCCAGAGACAAAACGAGTGATCTAATCTTAAGCCTTGCTCTTTCCCTGTTTTTTTCATCCAAACTTTCCAAAAATTTAACAGATTTTTTGCTGAATTTAACTTTCATTTTTTATCCAGTCAGTCATATCTACAAATTCTTCTTTACTGTAATTATTGGGGGAACCATATTTTAGATGAATCTCAGAGAGCTCTTTGTTAGAAGCGTAAGGAACAAGAATTTCATAAAGATTTAATCTCTCTTCCTTTATAACTTCACGAAGACTCTCTTTAACTACTTTTTTTAGATTTTCATCAATCATAATTATCACCTCTTTTTTTTCTTAAACAATCCAAAAATGAAATGTTGAATTGACCAAGATGAGAAATTTCTTATTCATTTTTTCCTATTCATAATTCATCATTCAACATTTCTTTTATTCTTTCCATTCACAATTCATCATTTAAGCTCAGGGATTCCGACTTCCCCCCAATCACCAATCCCTATTCGGCAATTGTCAGTCCGCATGCCCATGTAGTTATCAACTTTCAGGCAGAGATTTTCTGAGTTTTTGTTGGCAATCTGTTCAAGATTAATTCTGTTAAATCCAGCTTCTTACTTGCATTGTCAATATCTATCCCTACTAAATTGCCAATTTCATCATAATCTAAAACAACTCCTTCGGAAATTTCAGTACTATCTACACTCGTTTTAGAGGATAGATCTATATAAATTGAATCGGTTTCAGGATAATAATTTATTTTCATGGCTTAAACCTCCTATCCGGAAAAGCATTGTGAATCGTTATTTTATCTTCAAGGGTAATAACCCTTAAATATTTGCCACCCAACTCTTTAACCAAACCCCAGAATCTATATCTATTACTTTCTTGAATTTCAACTTTTATAGGACGTTCGATTATTTCTGTGCACCATTCTTTTTTTATATATGGGCGTTTTCTTAAGACTTCATTTTCAAAGTACTCTGTAAATTTATACTCTGGCATTTACTAAAATATCCAAAATTTATTCACTATTGAAATACCATGACGACTCAGCGAATCGCCCTACACAAAACGATCAAAAAGGTTTTGTGTTTTTGTTCAACATTTCTTTTATCTTTTCATTCAAAATTCAACATTCAACATTCAAAATTATTCTTTGTACCCATCCGGATGAGTAGAATACCACTCCCACGCAGATTTTACAATACTTTCCAAATCCGCATATTTCGGTTTCCATCCCAATTCTTTTTGCGCCAGTTCTGACGAAGCAATTAAAACAGCAGGATCACCGGGTCTGCGATCAGCAAAATCATAATTAATCTTTTTGCCAGAAACCTTCTCCACCATTTGCAAAACCTCTAAATTGGAAAACCCTGCCCCATTGCCCAGGTTATATTTTGCATTGGGTCGAGTTTCCAAATTTCTTAGAGCCAGAATATGCGCCTGGGCCAGATCTTTGACGTGGATATAATCCCGAATGCAAGTGCCATCTTTTGTGGGGTAGTCATTACCAAAGATTGAAATTTTTTCTTTCTGGCCCAATGCTGCTTGAATAATAACCGGTATTAAATGGCTCTCATGTTTGTGCGCCTCTCCCAATCTTTTCGAAGCACCAGCAGCATTGAAATAGCGAAAGGCATTAAATTTCAGTCCATAAGCTCTATTATACCAATCCAGAATATGCTCGAGCATGAGCTTGGATTCGCCGTAGGCATTAATCGGCACTTGCGGGTGTTTCTCGTCTATAGGAGTATACTGCGGCTCGCCAAATGTGGCCGCTGTGGAAGAAAAAATAAAGCGATTACATCCATGTTTTCGCATTGCTTCCAACAAAGTTAATCCATTTACAACATTATTATGAAAATAAAGTCCGGGATCCGACATTGAAAATTCAATAGTAATCTCACCTGCAAAATGCAGAACCGCATCGATTTTATGCTTTTCAAAAATTTCATCTAGCAACTTTTTATTCCCAAAATCACCTTCAAAAAATTCAGCCTCTGGCAAAATTGCCTTTCTGTTTCCTTCCTGAAGATTATCAACCACAACAACCGAATGATCTTGTTTCAGCAATTCTTCAGTAACAATACTACCAATATAGCCTGCTCCTCCTGTCACTAATATGTTCATATTCAATCCCTTCCTACCTTCATACTTTTAAACTTTTGTACTTCTTGTTTCATTCAAAATTCATAATTCAACATTCAAAATTTCTTCATTATTTTCTTCCTGTAGATTATCTACTACAACGACTGCGTAATCTTGCTTGAGCAGTTCTTCAACAACAATGCTTCCGATATATCCTGCACCGCCTGTTACCAAAATTTCCATCAACCTTCTCCTATTTCTTCTACTTTTGTATGTTCACCGGAAGACACGCTAAATTTTGAATTTTGAATTCTAAATGTTGAATTATCTTAAATGGTCTTTCGTTTCATTCAAAATTCAACATTTAACATTTAAAATTCTTTTTACCTTCCTACCTTCACATTTTCGAACCTTTGCACTTTTTGTATCATTCAAAATTCAAAATTCAACATTCAAAATTTCTTCATCCTGCCTCCCTACTCCCTACTTTTCTCCCCTGCTCCCCTGCCCTGTTAAATAGATTTAGAGAACACACATTTCTCTTGGAAAAGAATGTAATTTGCAAAAAAAAATTTATCATTATTATTGTTAAAGTATTTAACAGGGCCTGCACCTTAGCACCCCCACTCCCCTTGCTCCATTGCCCCCTTGCTCCTCAGCTCGCCCACTAACCCTTCAAGTAATGTTCAGTTAAAAATGTTTCAAGACGCTCAAGCACATCCACACGTTCAATTCCCCCTGTAACGGCGCATCATTTCTTGAACATCCAGCAAATCCCCTGGACGGGCCGCCACGAGTTTAAAAAGGATCAAATCCTCTGACGAACAAACATTCAATTCGGTATGTCCCAATCTCATCTTTTTACTCCGGCTCAGCGCCTTCCTTTCAAATTCACTGAAACCCAACGATACATCTACCTCTATTTCAGTCGTCTTGTGCATGAGAGGCAGAACGAAATGTTTCTCCAGAAACGAAAGTGGATTCCTAACCCTTCCTCGAAACTCCTTTTTAAACGCTTCCACTATCTTTTCCTTCTCATGATAATCGACAAATACCACAACGTCAATATCACGAGTCACCCGGTCAGAACCGTGAAAAATGTTTGCAATGCCGCCGATCAATAAGTAAGGGATACGATTTTCCAGGCAACTTTTTTTAACTGCTTGAAGCACTTTTTCAATATCAGTCATTTTTCCCCATGGCGATTCGATAAAATGCTTTCTGCCGCTGGATTCTCATCTGAAGCCCCTCAGCAACCACCTTTTTATGAAACGGATGTAACCGAGAAATCTGAAATACATCACTCAGAAATTGAATTGTCTGATCTATAGAATGCACACGTTTCTTATCATACTTCTGATTGAATTTTTCAAGAACTGCATACTTTTCCCAGAAACGGTTGAACTTTATATTAAAATCACTTCCCATCTCCTGCTCCCCTGCTCCTTACTTCTTACTTCTTACTCCCTACTGCTTATCGAAGCCCCGAAAAACGGGGTAAACTCCGCGGAGATCCAGATCCATCGGGGCCTCTCGACCCCCCTCTGATCTTTCAAATCCGACATCCGAAATCCGATATTCGAAATCTTCTCTCCCCTGCTCCTCCACACCTCTGCTCATTCTCCGCAATCCGCCATCCGCAACCTCTTTCTCCCTACTCTTTACTCCCTACTCCCTACTTCTATCCCCTAATAATCTGGTAGCTGTCAGGTTCTTCAATCAAGGCGATTTGGGCTTCCCTACGGTCAAAGATCACGGCAAAGTTATCTAGCACGTCTCGACCAAGAATCGGAACTCTTGAAGCGTGGGGATCTAAAAAGACGTTCACTTCCCCGCTGAACAGTCTACCACTGCCCTCTGGGGAAAGAATCTTCAACCTTGTTTTCCATCGAAAATAAGGAACTCCTCCTACACCGTCTACATCCGTCTTCACCTCTAAGTGGGAAGTATCTATACCAAGAATAGCAATACTGCGATGGTGAAGGAAAGTCTCATCAGCGCCCGTATCAACCAAGAAGGAAAATTTTACCCATTTTGCATTAGATGAATATACCCAGGCAGTTATAAAAGGCCGATAGGCACCCCAATTTATCCTATAGGATCCATAGAAAATCACAGCACCCAGACCTCTCTCTTAAAAGGTATATGGTCCACAAAAGGTTCCATAGTAGGATATTTTGCCTTTGCTTTCTGGTAAGCATCTTCGAAGCTGTCGCCCGGAAATGCCTCTTTATTGAGGATGGCGATATATTTGCCTTTATGCTTCTTTCCGATTTCCTCGGCGTGCTCATTCCACCACTTGGCATCCTCTTCATCTTGCTGGATAGTTCTTATTTCCTCCCCTGTAGGCTTTATTATTCCTGCGTCTTTTAAAGCCATCGGTATTCTCCCTTCTCTATAAATTAGCTCGTTAAATTTAGTTTGAGATCATTACTGTTCTGCAAGACCCAACATTTGAACTTACAACAAAAAATCACCTTTTACAAGAAAAAATAAGCATCGGCATCTCCCCCCTTCTCCCTACTGCTTACTCCTTACTTTTCTCCTTGTCTCCCCTGCTCCTCTGCTCATTTTCCGCAATCCGACATCTACTAATTTCCGCATTCCGACATCCGCAATTCTTTCTTCTTACTCCTTACTTCCTTACTGCTTATCGAAGCCCCGAAAAACGGGGTAAACTCCACGGAGATCCCGTTCAGACGGGACTCCCTACTACTCCTATCTCCCATGCTCCTCTGCTCCATTGCCCCCTTACTCCATACTCCATACTGCCTACTATTACCCCTCTCTCCCCTGCTCCCAGGCTCCTTACTGTCCGTCTCCTTTCTCCTGCCTCCTGTTTCCTTTTTTCTGTATCCTGTCTCCTTTTTTTAAACCACCCTATCACCCTTCTAAACAACACCTTTCCCATTCAACATTCATCATTCACCATTTCTTTTCCTCTTTTCATTCAACATTCATCATTCAAAATTCAAAATTTCTCTTATTCTTTTCATTCAACACTCAAAATTTCTTTTTATTTTACCATTCAACACTAAAAATTTATCATTCTTATGCGCGGGCAAAACGGACTCGCGTCTCCGTAACGACTACAAAACGGTCTGACAACTGATTAGCATAGTTTTCAAGCAAGCGTTGGATAGTATTGATTTTGTTTGCAGTCCGCTCATCTTCAAGGCGTAGAAACACAACACCCTTGTGTGATCGTCGTTCTCGATAGACTTTTTCGCCAAAGTCTTTGTCATTTGTAATCAAAATCCAGTTCTCTACAAACGCTTTCTGAACAATGTCATCATCGTTCAACCCGCGCGCTTCTTCGTACACCGAGAAGACTTCGTGCTTTTATTCGCGCAGCCAACGCGCTACGGCTGGACCTGTACATTCATCCACAAGGAAACGCATTTACGCTGTCTCCGTTGCCAACGGCATAAAAGTCGTGTTTTCCAGAGACCTGGTAGCAAACAGTAAGCACGCCTGAATATCTTCCTGTGTTAGTCCTTTGTATTCCTGGAGAATCTCTGTAATGGTAGTACCATGCGCCAGCAGGTTGAGAATATACTCCACTGTCAGGCGCGTTCCCTTGATCACGAGTTTTCCGACCATGACTTTGGGATTGAGCGTAATCCTTTCAAGCAGTTGTTGTTCTTTCATGGTTCCCTCCAACAAATTAGTTTCCCCGACTTATAGACCAACCCAGTATGATCAGCAAATTGCAAATTTCTGATTTACGTCACAATTCCGCAATCGTCGATCCGTATTCAACATTCAACATTCAACATTCAACATTTCTTTTATCTTTCCCATTCAAAGTTCATCATTCAACATTCAACATTTGTTTAAGTTATCCGATGACGTTTTTACGATTTTCGTAAGCACGTTTATTATATCATCTACGTCTTTTAGAAGTACATTTAGCAAGCCATCACAATCAGCAGCAAGTTTTGACTTCAAAAGCAGATTAAGCCAATATTTTGTTTCTCGTGCTTCTTTCGAAGCAATAGACATTTTTGCAATGAAATCTTTTCTGGATTGTGCTGCTTGTGCTTCCTGGACATTGGCTCCTATCGAAATACCGGATTTTAGAATTTGTTTCGATATAACATACTCATGCTGTCGAACTAATTCCTTATACAGCTTGATAATTTGCAACGAAAAATCAAAACTTTTATCCACTATCAAATTTTCTCGTTTTTGCTGATTCATTCAAAATTCAGCATTCATAATTCAACATTTCTTTTTGTTCTTTCCATTCAAAATTCAGCATTCATCATTCAACATTTCTTTAGGTTCACCATTTCTTCACGCAGCTAATTGCATTTTATAAAAAACCTCTGCATTATTTTATAAAGAACACTTCAATCTCCGGCAAATAGCTAGCATGGATAGTATCCCGGGGATATTTCTCTTCCAATTCCTTCTCCAGGCCTTTCAGCTTCTCTATCTCATGGGACACGTACAGGGTTTTGCCAGAGAAAAGAAGATGTAAATCCTTAGCTTCGTATATTTTCTTAACCACTCCTGCTGGGTACTCTTTCTTCATCATAACCTCTCCTTACATTTATTGTTTGTCTATAATGCCCCTTTACTGAACAAACTTCAACATATTATTTTTTATTCCAGCGAAGATTGTTAACATTTTCAATAAGCACCTCTACCTTTAATCGCAAAGATAACTGTTTCAAAAAGAATAATAAGATCGAGAAGTGGAGACTGATGTTCAATATAATAGAGATCATGGTCAACTGTTGAAGGACAAGATAATAGACAAATTTGGGTCCGTCTACCAAATACCGACGCCAGAGCCTTTTGGGCTCCTATTGTTTGGCAAAAATCCCATTTTTTACTGTTTAAGTATACCCCGAATTAACGGATAAGCAACGTTCCGTACGCAAATCACATTCTATTTCGATGACCGAGAATAGCTATAAATCGGTCCCTTATCCGTTAATTCGGGATTCATTTTGATTTTTCCTTTTTGATTTTTACATTTGTCACCTGCTACTTATTTGATTGCTGAGAAAAAGAGAAGTACGCATTAATCGGATGAACCACAAAATCAATAATCCTGTCTCTAACATCATGCGGTACCCAGATACCCTTTAAATCTCCCAAAGACTTTTTTTTAAAGCTACATGCTCTTCCTCCTTTAAACCTTTTATATAGCAATAATTTGAAATTTTGAGTCAAGTTTTTGATGTCA
>CAZPNF010000074.1:0-7881 GCA_964587715.1 uncultured bacterium
CCGTAAACAATCTTCAGTCCTCTGGCTGAACCTATCTCCACGATGTATTCATCCCCTCCCAATTGCGTCAGTTGCAGATCGAAGCCATCTTTGAGGAAGGGTCCGCTGTCACAGCAGATGCAGAAACAATTTTCCCCGGGTTGATTACAGGCAAAAGCGATGATGAAGGTATTGGCTCTTCGGATCGCATAGTAACGATCCTGAAAAATGGTTGGCTCAGTTACGGGTGTCCGCCGGCCAATGGAGCCGCCACCGAAAAATCTATCCAAGAAAAGAAGGGCATTGACATCGCAAGGGCGGATTCCGAAGATCATTCGGACCCGATCGTTATAGATTGGGGTGATATCATAGCCGTTAGCCTTCTTTTTATAATGAAAAAGCTCTTCGGTCTGGGGAAGGAAAAACCGTTTCGGTGGCAAAACCGTATTCACGTAGCTCCAATCCCATGCCACATCTTCGATGGTCTCGATCGGGTAGAAGATCACCTCACCACCGTGCCCTTTGATTGGCGCAATTACCTCCCTATCCCCCAAGAATCTGGACATCAAATTAAAAAGATCCTCTCTTTTTATAATCCGTAATTCCTCTTCGTATACTCTCATAGCTTCTCAACCCTCACGGCACAGAGTAATTCGGGCACTTTCGCCTTACCTAAAACACTCGGATTTATCAGCACCTTAGCAGCGGTTTCTTTATAGTGAATTGGAATAAAGATGGTTTTCCCCAGTACCATATCAGTTAAAAAAGCGACCGTTTCGATTTCACCCCGCCGGGACAAAACTCGGATGCGTTCCCCATTTCGAATCTTAAGCTGTTCGGCATCCTCTGGATTCATTGCCGCAAAGACCTCGGGATACTCCCGATTAAGAGTAGCCGAGCGTCGAGTCATGGTGCCGCTGTGCCACTGGTAATAAAGACTGCCGGTGGTAAGCGTGAACGGATACTCCCCATCGGGCGGTTCTATGAGTGGGATGTCTTCCACCGGGGTGAAATGCGGCTTTTCCAAACCATCCTGTTCAACCAGCGAAAAGTAAGCTTTGGTACGGTCAAAATATCCTGTATGCAAAACAGGTGTTCCGGGATGTTTTGTATCGGGACACGGCCACTGCAAGCCCCATTCCTTATCCAACCTATCATAATCGATTCCAGCATAAATGGGAGTAAGGCCGGCTATTTCCTCCATGATTTCTTTCGGAGAGGAGTAATTCAACGCATACCCCATCCGATTTGCCAGCTCAGAAACGATCATCCAGTCGGGCTTGCTTTCACCAGGAGGACCAATGGCTTTCCTGATTCTCTGTACTCGTCTTTCGGTGTTGGTGAATGTGCCATCTTTCTCAGCAAAGCATGCTGCGGGTAGAACCACATCAGCGTATTCGGCTGTTTCTGTTAAAAAAATGTCCTGAACTACAAGAAATTCCAAAGCTTTCAAAGTTCTTTCTACATTTTTAATATCCGGAGCTGTGATCAATGGATTTTCACCGGCAATGTACATCCCTTTGAGTTTCCCCGGAGTTAACATCTCGAGTATAGAGAGACCAGAATTGATAGGCAATTCTACATCCCAGGCCTTTTCAAATTTTTTCCTGATCCGATTGTCTTTTACCGCTTGATAGCCCGAATAGAAATCCGGTATGCCACCGACATCAGCTACCCCTTGGGCGTTATTCTGCTCCAATAATGGAAGGATACCGGTTGAAGGCAACCCAAGATGCTGAGTTAAAATCACCAAATTGGCCAGCGCCTTGACGTTGTCTATCCCGGCCACTTGTTGAGTGAAACCAGTAGAATAAACGATCATTGCCTTTTTTGTTTTTGTGTAAATCGCGGCGGTCTTCTGTATCTGTTCTGGAGAAACACCGGCGAGTTTTTCAACATAGGATGGAGTGTACTTCTTGACCATTTTCTTCAATGCTGGTAGATTAGCAGTGAGTTTTACAGATTGTTCTTCAGAGGTCAGTTTCGTGCTGAGAATTGTGTGAATAATGCCATTGATCAGACCGATGTAGGTTCCAGGTTTAAGCTGCAGATGTAGATGAGCGAATTTAGAAAGATGGGTCTTCCTGGGATCGATGAGTACCAGTTTAGCACCTTTGGTGACGGCGTTTATGATGCGAGCGCTCACTTGGGGATGGACTTGTGTGGGATCAGCTCCGAATACCAGAATGACCTCTGCTTGTTCCAATTCATTGAGGGAATTGGTTGAAGCTCCTGTACCGAAAACGGATCTTAATCCGGGTAAAGTAGCCGCATCGTAGGTGTTGCCACCGTTATCAATATTGTTAGTTTTCAATACGGCGCGGGCGAATTTCATCAGGACATAATTATCTTCATTCGTGCATTTTGCCGAGGAGATCACCCCCAGAGAATCACTCCTGTATTTCGATTTTATTGCAGTCAACCTATTGGCCACGATGTCCAATGCCTCGTCCCATTCGGCTTCCCTAAAATGGGGTGGGGAAATCCGGCCCCCCTTTGTTTCACTGTCCTCGTTTTTCGCACTCTGACGTATCAGAGGCTTCGTTAATCGATCGGGATGCTGAATAAACTCATATGCATGCCAGCCTCGGGCGCACAATCGCCCACGCGAAATGGGATGTTTTTGGGAAGGTGTCACCCCAGTGACTTTTCCTCTTTCGATTTGGAGGTACATTCCGCAGCCGCAGCCGCAAAATGGACACGTGGTTAAAACATCAATCATTCTGATTCATCCTTGTGATACAGTTAACCGTTTTCACTCCTGGAGAAGGGCCTCTATCCTTTTCAGTAACTCATCGGATTCGATGGGCTTTTCCGCATAGTCATCCGCTTCAAAATACTCACCGTCGGTCTTAGGAGAAAATTTAAACCCGGTTTTCTCGGTGATGGATGAAATGGCGAATATTGGAATATTTTTTAGATTTGAATCGTGTTTAAGTTTATAACAGATGGTGAATCCATCGTCCAATCGATCCATCATGATATCCAGGAGGATTAAATCGGGTTTGGTTTTGTTAATCTTGTCCATGGCTTCATTTCTATTGTGAGCAACCTTCACCGTATAATCTTTTTTTTCTAAGATGATTCGGGTCGCATCGACAAAGTCTGAGTCGTCATCGACGATTAAAATCTTTGCTGGCTGGCTCATTTTTTTCACCTCCTTTACTTTGCCTAGCTTTTTAAAAACACCGTTCACTGCTAATTTTAACTCTTCCTTGTCGAATGATTTTATGTAGTAATAAAAAATGTCCTGTTCTCGTACCTTGACTTCCAGCTCTTTCGTATTTTTTGCAGCGGTTAAAATGACTTGAATTTTTGGATCAATCGTTTTTACGATTTGAACGGCTTCGTAACCCTTCATCTCTAGAAGGTGTACATCCATAATAATGCAGTCAAAACCCACATTTTTGATTTTTTCTACTGCGCAGGTGATTCCGGAGCTTGTTTCTACTTCATATCCCTCGGTGCGGAAAAAAAAGAGATACTCCTCTCTCGTTTTGGTATCCGGATCGATGATTAGAATTCTTTTTCTTGTATCCATCATCATATTCTCCGACTGTTCTTTGGTCATACAAATGCCATACTAAATGTATGCCACAATAAAAAAACCACTCAGGATTTCTCCTAAGTGGTTGAATTTAAATAATATTTTAAGTCTTTGTTTAGACTCTTTGTTTTCGTTAAGAAGGATGAAGAATGGGGTGTTCCTCCCATTTATGGGGCATTATGCCCCATTTTATCGTGTTTTTTTCTAAGAATCGATGCCGTATTTTTTCATTTTTATCCGCAGTGTCTTTCTGTCGATCCCCAATACTTCGGCCGTCTTTTGTTTATGCCCATTGAACATTTTCAGAGTTTTTTCGATGTGCTCTCTTTCCACATCCGCGAGGGTTTTTTCCTTAAAGGTTTCGACCTCTGTACTCAAGCCGTAATAGTAGAGATCGAAAGGCTCGATGAATGCATTATTCGTTAGCACCACGGCTCTCTCAATGGCATTTTCGAGTTCGCGTACGTTTCCTGGCCAGTCGTAGTCCATGAGCGCTTTCAGCGCTTTTTCAGAAATACCTTTGATGGATTTTTTTCTCTTGTTGTTATATTTTCTTAAAAAATAATCGGCTAACAGGGGGATATCGTCTTTCCGTTCCCGCAACGGAGGGAGATGAATAGGCACGACGCTCAGCCGATAGAAGAGATCCTCCCGGAACGTTCCTTCTTGTACTGCCTGTCTAATATTTTTATTCGTTGCAGCGATGATCCGGACGTCGATTTTGATGGCTTGGGTACTGCCGACCTTCGTGATTTCCCGTTCTTGGATAGCGCGCAGGAGTTTTGCCTGAACGGTGATACCGATGTTACCGATTTCATCGAAAAAGACCGTGCCGCCATTGGCCAACTCCAGCCGTCCGTGCTTCATGGCAATTGCTCCTGTGAAGGAACCTTTTACGTGGCCAAAAAGCTCGCTTTCGAATAGGTTTTCTACAAGAGTACTACAATCCACGGTAACAAACGGCATCTTCTTACGGAGGCTATAGGTATGAATGGCTCTGGCTACGAGTTCCTTTCCTGTACCGCTCTCACCGGTGATGAGAACCGTGCTATCGGTCGGCCCTACTTTTCGTACGAGTTCATTAATTCCCTCCATTGCTTTACTCTTCCCAATAAGGTTATCCAATTCCAGAGTCTTTTTGAGTTCCTCCTGTAAAAATAAGTTCTCGAGGGTTAATTTCCTCTTTTCTATTGCTCGTCTTACAATCACCCGAAGTTCCTCTGGCGCAAAGGGCTTTGGAAGAAAATCGTAAGCACCGCTTTTCATCGCCTCCACGGCGGAATCCACTGTAGCGTAGCCTGTGATTACGATTACGATGGTTTCGGGGTTGTCCTGTTTTATACTCTTCAGGACTTCCATTCCGCTAAGCCCTGGCATCTTCAAATCGAGGAGTACGATGTCGAAGTACTCTTTCTTCATGAATTCAAGAGCTTTATTGCCGGTTTCGGCCACTTTCACGTGGCATTGAGTTTTCGAGAGTATCTGAGAGCAAGAGTCGCGCATGGTCTCATCGTCATCCACGACAAGGATTTGAACAGGCATAGTCACTTATTTTTCCTCCTTGGCTACTGGTAGTCTGATGGTAAATGTCGTACCCTTCCCTACCTGACTTTTGACTTCTATGATTCCTTTATGCCTCTGGATAATCCCATAACTGATGGCAAGGCCAAGGCCGGTACCGTGACCGACTTCTTTGGTCGTAAAGAAAGGTTCAAACAATTTTTCAATGTTTTCTTTCGGGATCCCGCAACCTGTATCGGTAAATTCGACTATCACCCATTTCTTATCTTCAGATATCGCCGTATCTATTTTCAAGTTTCCTTTGCCATTCATCGCCTCTGCAGCATTCAGTATAATGTTTATAAATACCTGTTGAATCTGCGCACTATCCATCATGACAAGAAGAGAAGAGGGTAAAAAATCTTTTGATATTCTAATATTCTGGAATAATGACTGGTTCTCGACGAGAGACAGAGCGCTCTTTATAACTTCGTTTATATCGCCCAAATTCACTTTGGGTTCTGTCTGACGGGAGAAATCGAGCAGACCTTTCACGATACCTTTACAGCGTGTGGCCTGTGTTACGATTTTCTCCAAATTTTCTCTTCTGGGGTCGTTTTCATTTAAATTTTCCAGGAGAAGATGACTGTAAATCAATATTCCCCCCAAGGGATTGTTTAACTCATGGGCTACGCCTGCTGCCAATTGGCCGATGGTAGCCAGCCTTTCCGATTCCATAATTTTCTGCTGGGCATGTTTCTTCAATCGTTCGTCTCTATCCTTCAGTGATTCCGCCATGTAATTAAAGGTTTTTGCCAGTTCGCCGATCTCGTCTTTTGATTTAAGTTCGACTCGATGGGATAAATCTCCCTGAGCCAACCTCTCGGAAGCAAAGACCAGGTGCTTTACGGGTCTCAGTATACTATTGGCTAAGAAATAGGATACGATCAAGGCTAGTATGATGCCACCCAAGGCGATACCTAAAAATACCAGAATTGTGTCTCTCCTCATGTCGGTAAATTTTTGTTCCAAAACTCCCACGTAAAGAATGCCGATGATATTCCCTTCTATATTTTTGATGGGTTCATAGGCCGTGATGTACCAGTCGTTGACGACAAAAGCCCTCTCTATCCACGGTAGACCTTTAACTAAGACCTGATTGTACACCTCTTCCGATACCCGTGTCCCGATGGCCCTGCTTCCGTCTTCCCGTTTGACATTAGTTGAGATGCGTAGATCCCCTTGAAAGATGGTGGCCGTACCAATATCCTTTCCCTTGTATACTTCGCCCTGGTAGACGGTCTCTTTAATTTTGTCAACGATTTCATATTTTCGGTTGAGAAGTATACCACCGTATAATACGCCGATTATATTGCCTTTGTGATCAAATACAGGTGCAGCGGCAATTATCATCATACCCGACGTTTCTTCACTCTCTGGTCTCGCTTTGGCCTTTGGAGTAGGTACAAGATTGATTTGGGCTCGTTTGGCAAGATCCTCCCCCTCCTTCAAAAGTTCTTCTCTGGGGATTATCTCTGTTGAAGCTGCTGCTTTTTTGTTTCGGAGTACGTATCTTATGATGTCGCGGGTAGACTGATCATCTCCGTATATTCTCGGATTCCGAGTTCGAAAAATAACCTTTCCATAACGATCTGTAACGGTCAATATATCAAAGGATTCTCTTTCTTTTATTCTTGTCAGTTCAGCCTTCATGGGTTCATAATTGCCCATGGACAAGCTCTGTACCATGAAAAATCGTGAAGCCGTCAGGCGAACGGTGTCTTTAATTTTTCTTAGTCTTTCTTTATATATTTCTCTGGCAGAGTTCAAATCGACCCTAACTTTGTCTTGAGCTTGTCTAACAATTCCATTACCGATCAAGCGTATTCCTACCCAGGTAGATATAAAACCGCAAATCGCGATGACAACCAAAAAGCTCGTGATTAGCTTTGTTTTTAATGAGATTCTCATTTTACCCTTGTGTAACTTATCGTATGTCATATTCTTTAATGAATACTCTGGAGATTATAAACAAGTTCTTTGAAGGATGCAAGGAATTTTTTAGACTTATTTTTTCAGAATTCCATAGTAAGGTAAAAAAATCGGGACGAATTAACAAGCCTCCACCCCGATTTTTTTACGGATTTTTATTCAAACCATCAAACCAAACCTTGATCCATCATTGCATTAGCAACCTTGATGAAACCGGCAATATTAGCACCATTAAGATAGTTAATCCAGTCGCCGTGATCATCGTAGGTCTTTGCTGCGTCAACACACTGATTGTGAATGGCTCGCATAATACCCTTTAGTTTCTCATTAACCTCTTCACGTGTCCAGGATAATCTTATAGAATTCTGAGACATTTCGAGGCCTGACACAGCTACACCACCAGCATTTGCTGCTTTTCCTGGAGCATAAAGAATATGATTTCCCAGAAAAATCTCTGCAGCTTTTAAAGTACATGGCATATTAGCGCCTTCGGTTACGCAAAATACACCGTTATTAACTAATTTCTGAGCATCCTGTTCATCTAACTCATTCTGTGTTGCACATGGAATAGCAACATCGACCTTTACCTCCCACGGTCTCTTGTTAGGAATGAATGTTGATTCTGGGAATTTATCTGCAAAAGGTTTTACGACGTCATTAGAAGAAGCTCTTAATTCCAGCATATAGTCAATTTTCTTCCCAGAGATACCTTTTTCATCATAAATATAGCCATCCGGACCAGAAATAGTGACGACTTTACCTCCCAATTCATTAACTTTGGTTGCAGTTCCCCAAGCAACGTTAGCTATAATTGATAGTTATAGAGTTTTTTATTGAAAGTTTTTGTCTTTTGTTGTATTTAT
>CAZPNF010000075.1:0-7734 GCA_964587715.1 uncultured bacterium
AACCGATGTTCGGGCAGAGTATTTTTGCATTTTAAATTGTGATTTTGATTTTTAACTTTTTCAGTTTGAATTACTTGTTGATTTCTGATGTTGTTATGAATGAATTATAAAGTACGCATTCTCGGGAAGAACCGATTTTTATTTGTTCCGCTACGGCGGATAATTTTAAGGATAAAAGTTGTTGCATTTATTGTAATAAAGTTTTAAATTTTAATGAGCACAGATTTGGCATCCAAGATTTTCCTCAGCGTGCTCGAATTTTAACAGGAGGTCGGGATGAAAGAAAAAATTCTTGTTGTTGACGACGTTGATACTATTGCTAGAGTCTATGCAAGATTTCTAGAAAGAGAGGGCTATGAGGTGCGGATTGCCTTTAATGGGGAGCAAGCTCTGGAGGAGTGGGAAAAATTTCATCCTGACGTGGTCATCAGTGATATTCGCATGCCAGGAATGAGTAGATTTGAACTGGCAAATACGATTCGCAAAAAAGCTCCTAAACAAAAAATCATTCTGATGACAGGTTATGCGGATGAGGCAGAAGTTTTGCAACAACAGAAGAGTCACGGTTTTCCATTTTTTACTAAACCTGCTGATCTCCAGATAGTAGTCTCTAAGATTGTGAAAGAAGTTCTGGCTGGCACCTATAAATCATAGTAGAAAAGTTCTATTAAATTCATTGGAGTTTATATGCTGCGTCCGAGGAAGAGAATAAATAGACGGGAAATAAAAGAAGATACACTTGTTACTGTTTACGTTCGTGTACAAAGATTTATTCAGAATCACAGCAAGCAGATTAACATTGGGATTTTTGTTATTGCGGCGATTGCTATTATTGGTATTTTTATGATTCGGAGCAAAAAGAAGGCCGAGCTAACTGCAGCCGGGGAATTGGGAATTGCAGAGCAATTTTATTATGTATCAAATTATCCCAGAGCAATCGATGAATTGACAAAAATTGCTGATACCTATTCTGGAACAAATGCAGCCGGTTCTGCAATCTTTTTTGTCGCCAACTCCTATTTCGCAACCGGAGATTATGATAATGCTGAGAAATACTATAAGATCTACTTGAAAAATTATTCAAAGAACAAGTTGTTCTCTGCGTCAAGTTCAGCAGGTGTAGCTGCCTGTTTAGACTCGAAGGAACGTTACAGCGATGCTGCCAGATTGTACGAAAATGACGGGAAAAAGTATGGTGACTTATTTGTTGCTCCATTCTATTTGAGAGATGCTGGCAGGTGTTATACACTGGCTGGGAATAAAGAGAAAGCAAAAGAGATTTATAAATATATACTGGAAAAATACTCCGGGTTTAACATGCGTCAGCAGATAAGTTTTCTGTTGAATTCTCTATAACAGAAAAGCAGTAATAATCTGTCTGAGGTAGAAATTATTTTTCTTGCATATTTTACTTGCAAAATAAGAATTTATTTTTTATATTAAACCTGAAAAGTGGGTCAAAAAACCCACTTTTTTTAATGCTATCTGTAAAAGATGGAAACGTTGAAAAATAAATTGAAAACCTTAACAGAAGGAATACTTGCTCAGGAGGGTTTTGAGCTTGTCGAGCTGGTGATTAGAGGGGGTTTTTCATCGCGTGTGCTTCAATTCTTTGTTGATAAAGATGGGGGTGTAACTATAGATGATTGCGTCCATCTTAGTCGTAAATTATCTGATTTCCTTGATATGGAAGCCGTTGATCTGATTCCTTGGAACTATCGCTTGGAAGTTTCGTCACCCGGGCTTGATCGCCCTTTAAAAACGAGAAAGGATTTTATGAAAAACCAGGGAAGAGAAATTTCTCTTTCTTTTTTCTCAGAAGAGACAAAAAAATATGTGGAGGGAACAATTCTCAAAACAAGCGATGAGTTACTTTATCTTCAAGCGCCTGACGAGACGATTAGTGTGCCGTTTTCTTCTATTCAAAAAGCTAAAATAAAACTAAAATGGTAGTAAGGAGGAATGACCTTCTATGAATGTGAATATCGTAGAAGCAGTTAAACAGATTGCTAAGGAACGAAATATTGACCGCGAACTCTTAAGTAAGATTCTAGAAAACATCTTTCTTTCCATGATAAAAAGAAAGTACGGAACAGCGGATAATTTTAATATTTTTGTTAACATGGATAAGGGGGAGGTCGAAATATATCAAATAAAAAATATTGTGGGAAAAGTTGTTGATCCTGTCGCAGAAATCAGTCTTGAAAAGGCCAGGGAAGTGGAACCAGATCTTGAGTTGGGCGATGAATTTGTTGAAATCATAGATCCTACAAATTTTGGAAGGCGTTTAATTACCTCGGCAAAGCAGACTTTGAATCAGAAAATACGGGAAGCAGAGAAAGAAGTCCTCTTTGATGAATTTAAAGATAGAGTGGGGGAGATTATTGTCGGAGATGTACGCCAGCTCAATAGAGATGAGGTTCTCATTTCTGTGGATCGTATGGAAGTTAGTCTTTTGCGTGCTGATCAGATATACAATGAGCGTTATCATCGAGGAGATACAATCAGGGCTGTGGTCAAAGAAGTTACTAAAACAAATCGCGGCCCTGAGGTTTTTATATCAAGGACCGATCCCAGCTTTCTTGTCCGACTTTTTGAGCTGGAGGTCCCTGAAATCTACGATGGTATTATTGAGATTAAAAGTGTGGCTCGTTTCCCTGGAGATAGAGCTAAGGTCGCGGTTTTTTCCAATGACAAACGGATTGATGCTGTGGGGGCATGTGTAGGCTTAAAGGGTGTACGGATTCAGGCCATAGTAAAAGAACTCAACAACGAAAAAATTGATGTGATTAATTGGAACAGTGAGCCTGAAATTTTTATTAGCAGGTCTCTTAGTCCTGCGAAGCCTTCTAAAATTATTTTGGACGTAGAAAATAAAAAGGCTACTGCTATTATTCCGAATGATCAAATATCGTTAGCAATTGGAAAGGGAGGACAAAATCGTCAGCTTGCTTCAATGCTGACCGGCTATGAGATAACGACAATAAAAGAATCTGATTGGGAACTAACCGAACACAAAGAAGAAAAATTAATGCTGAAAGACGTGCCTGAGCTTTCTAAATCTGTGTTAGAAAAACTAACATCAGCAGGATATGATACTGCCGATGAAGTATTGGATAGCGGAAAGGAAAAACTTTTGCATCTTAAAGGTCTGGGAGAGAAAACAGTAAATAAAATTTTTGACATTTTAAACTCGTACTACGAAGAGGAACCGCACGAGGAAAACGTTGAGTTATAATGGGTGTGAGGAGCTGTCTTGAAAAGCAATGATAAAGAAATCACAAAGAAGAAAAGAATCTATCAGGTAGCAAAGGAATTTCAGATTTCTAATGAAGCTTTGATAGAAGTTCTTAAAAAGCACAACTTTAAAGTGCGCAATCACATGGCTCCTGTGAGTGACGTGATGTACGAGGTAGTGTGTCAGAATTTTAGAAAGGAAGAAGTCGGAGTAGAAAAAGAATCAGATTTCAGGAGACGACTGCAGGAAAAGAAAGAAGAAGAGAAAGCCAGAAGGCAGGCCATTCAACATGAAATTGATGAAATAATTGAGCATACCAAAGAAGAGATTTTTGAACCTGTAGAAGTTGTTAAGAGAAGCAAACAAAAAAAGCAGGTGCCTGCTGAAAAGAAAAAACAGGTAGAAGAGATCCCTGAAGAAAAAAAGGTTACTGAAGAAAAACAGATTACTGAAGAGGTTAAGGTCTCCCCTGAAAAACCCAAGCGCCATCTGAAACGACATCCGAAAATTGTTGAGAAGACTAAAGAAAAAACAACTAAAGAAGAGGCTGGAGAGAAGAAAGAAGCCAGCGGCAGAAAAAAACGAAGATGGTACAAGAAAACAGAGACTAAACATGAGAAGACAACGCTTGAGACCCGGGCTCATTCAAAAAAGAAAAGACGGAAACGGAAAAGAGCTGCTGTAAAGGTAGATGAAAAAGAGATAGCGGCCTCTATCAAAGAAACACTGGCAAAGATGAGTGAGGTTCCAAAGCAGAAACGGAAGAAAAAAGAAAGAATAGAAGAAATAGAAACTGAGGAAGAAAATGTAATTTATACAACTGAGTTTACAACCGTCGCAGAACTTGCCAATCTTATGGAAGTGGATTCCAGTGAAGTTATTCAGGCCTGTATTTCCCTTGGACTTATGGTTACAATAAATCAACGTCTGGATAGAGAAACAATTTTGATGGTTGCTGATGAGTTTGGTTATGACGTTAAATTTCTTACAGAATACGGTGAAGAAGGTGCAGAGAGTATAGAGGAGGAAGAACCTGAGGATCTTTATTTATTAGAACCCCGGCCTCCAGTAGTAACAATTATGGGGCATGTGGACCATGGTAAAACTTCCCTTCTTGATTATATCAGGAAAAGTAATATCATCGCTGGTGAATCAGGAGGAATTACTCAGCACATCGGTGCTTATGAAGTTGTACTGGATAATAATAAAAGAATCACTTTTCTTGATACACCAGGGCATAAGGCTTTTACTGCTATGAGAGCCAGGGGAGCTCAGGTAACGGATATAGTTGTTCTGGTTATTGCAGCCGATGATAGTGTTATGCCGCAAACAGTAGAAGCTATTAATCATGCGCGAGCTGCAAGTGTGCCCATTGTGGTAGCTATCAACAAGATCGACAAACCAAATGCAAATCTCGATCTTATCAAACAACAACTTTCTGATCTCGGAATCTTAGTAGAAGAGTGGGGGGGAAAAGTGCAATGTGCGGAGGTCTCTGCTAAAACCGGGGAAGGAATTGATCGTCTTCTTGAAATAATTCTGTTAGAGGCAGAATTGCTAGAGCTGAAGGCCAATCCACATGCTAAGGCAAAAACAGTATTAGTAGAAGCTAAGATGGCCAAAGGGAAGGGAATTGTCGGAACGGTATTGGTACAGAAAGGTACCATTAAAATAGGAGATTATTTTGTTGCTGGTCAGTATAGTGGTCGGGTTAGAGCAATGTTTAATGAAAGAGGGCATCGAGTTAAGGAAGCACCTCCATCAACTCCAGTGCAGATACTGGGCTTTACTGGTATGCCCCAGGCAGGTGATGTTCTGTCTGCCGTGGATTTGGAACAAGAGGCCCGAGAAATTAGTTTGCGACGGCAGCGTTTAAAACGCGAGCAGAGTTTCAGACAGGTTCGAAGATTGACTCTGGATCAAATTTCACAACGTATTGCTGAAGGGACAGTTAAAGAGCTTACAATTGTTATTAAAACAGATGTAGACGGCTCCTTAGGAGCGTTGAGCGATTCTCTGATGGAACTTGGTACAAAAGATGTGGCTGTTAAAATAATTCATAAAGGTGTTGGAACAATTAGTGAATCTGATGTTTTGCTGGCGAAAGCCTCCAGCGCAGTGATTCTTGGATTCCACGTGACTCCTACTGTTCAAGCAAAGGACCTCGCTCAGAAAGAAAAAGTAGACATCAGACTTTATAAAGTTATTTATGATGTGGTTAATGATGTTAAACTGGCATTATCAGGCTTATTGGAACCGGAAATAACTGAAGAGGTAATTGGGAGAGTAGAAGTACGAGAACTTTTTAAAGCATCTCGACTGGGTTTAATAGCAGGATGTTATGTACAGACTGGGAAAGTTTTGCGAAACAGTCCAGTACGTCTGATCAGAGATGGTAAGGTGATATATGAAGGCAAGATTGCCTCGCTAAAGAGGTTTAAAGAGGATACTAAAGAAGTGTCCTCAGGATATGAATGCGGGATACTCTTGGATAATTTTAAGGACATGCAGGTAGATGATACATTGGAAGTCTATAGAATTATTGAGACTGCAAGGACACTTTAAGGTATGCTCATAGGTATTCTTAAGGTAGAAATGTATTTGCCTGCAACTTTTTCTTTAAAAGAAAAACGCTTCGTACTTAAGAGTCTGAAAACCAAAATTAGAAATACCTTCAATGTTTCTGTAGCCGAGATTGACTTTCAGGATAAGTGGCAAAGGTCCTCTTTGGGGATAGCCTGTGTTTCCAATGAGAGGCGTTTTCTTGATAAAACGTTGTCAAACGTCTTGAATGCTATTCTTAAAGAAAATCGAATAGAAGTTCTCAATCAGGTAATGGAGATTTTTTAAATGGTTGGGAAACGTTCTAAAAAAGTTGCAGGTCTTTTAAAGATTGAGATCAGCAGAATTATCCAGACCCGGATCAAAGATCCGTTAGTGGGTTTTGTCACCATTACTGATGTGGTTCTTTCAGATGATCTTAAAATAGCGAAGATTTACTTCAGCGTTCTTGGAGATAAAGCTCAAAAAAAGAATTCACTAAAAGGACTGCAGCGGGCAAGGAGTTTTATGCAAAACGAGCTGGGATCCAGAGTGCGATTGCGATATTTGCCTGAATTGCGATTTTTCATCGATGAAAGCTGGAGCTACGGAGTAAATATAGATCGGATTCTTGAGGATCTTAAGTTAAATAACGATTAATAGCATGGCAGACCAATTCCAAGAATTTATAAAAGTTTTGAAAGTCTTTGATGAGCAAAAGGTGGATTATATCTTAATTGGGGGGGTTGCAGTAATTCTTTACGGTGGAGAGAGATTGACCCGCGATGTAGATATTTTTGTTAAAATGGATCCTGAGAATATTAAAAAACTCAAGAAAGCTCTACATTCGGTTTTTAATGACCCCTCTATTGATGAAATCACCTTAGGTGAGCTGCATGATTATCCAGTTATTCGTTATGGAACTCCCAATGGCTTTTATATTGATATACTAACACGTTTAGGCAAAGCTGCTGCATATGAAGATCTGGAATATGAGATTATTGATTATCATGGGATAAAAATAAGAATTGGAACACCAGAGACTCTGTATAATCTTAAGAAAAACACTGTACGTCAGAGAGACAAAATGGATGCAATCTTCCTGAAAAAATTAATTAACGAAAGAAAATTAAATCATACTGACGAAGAAAAATCTATCCCAAAAGGTAAAAAATAATATGCCTGTTTTTAAGTACAAGACTTTTGAAGAAGCAGAAAGAGCACTCTGGAATTTCCACCCGGACGAATCATACTTCAGAAGAGTGGCTGAACTCTGGGACTTTGCTGATAAACTTTGTCCTATCTGTTACCCAAGGGGGATTTTCAAATACAAAAGCATAGAGGAAGCAAATAAACAGAGAGAAGAGTGGGAGCTTGCTCATGCAAAAAAACTGTTTTATGAGAGAAACTCGAATAGTGAGTAAAAGGATTACATTAAACTTAGATTGATATTCTATGAAGAAAAAAAATTACCAACATCAGCAAACGCTTTTCGATATTAAGGAATGTGTCCAAAAAGAGAACGACTTTTTGATTACAACTCACATCAATCCTGATGGCGATTCAGTAGCTTCTGTCCTTCTTTTTGCCTCTATTCTAAAACATTTTGGGAAGAGATATATTATTCTTTTAGACGATCAAATTCCTGAGAAGTTTGATTTTTTACCAGGGATCAGTGAAATTGTACATTCCCAGAAAGAAACATATTCTTTCCAGCCGAAGGTTGTGGTTGTCCTGGATGCTTCTGGTCTGGATAGAATAGGTAAAGTAGAGGAGGTGGTCCAGGCCAACGCACTTATTATCAATATCGATCATCATACAAGTAATGTGATGTTTGGCAAATTCAATGCTATTGCACCGGAAAAAAGCAGTGCAGTTGAAATCATTTATGATCTTTTTTCGCTTTGCAATGTACCTCTATCAAAGGAAGTTGCCACGCTTGTTTATATGGGTAT
>CAZPNF010000076.1:0-7701 GCA_964587715.1 uncultured bacterium
TCTGGAGATTAAACATCAAAAATTAAATATTAAAATTACATATCAAAATGTAAAAATGACAGAAATTATGTATATGTCTAACAACGAAATCTATTTCAGTAGTTATGATTAATTTTACATTTTTCATTGTCATTTTGATTTTTGATATTTAATCTTTGATTTCTCTTATGTGCATGCATGATAAATACACTTATTAAAAACTTGACTCAGAATTCAAGCTTTTTGCTAAATAAAAGGTTTAATACCTTTGGTGAGTAGAGAGAGATATGTTTGATGAATTAGTAAATAAACTTGACATTGTTATCCGTAAGCTCAGGGGAAGAGGAAAACTTACGGAGAAGAATATTGCTGACTCTATGCGAGAGATCCGCAGAGTACTTCTCGAAGCTGATGTCAATTATAAAGTTGTTAAGGATTTTATTGCCAGAGTTCAGGCAAAGGCTGTTGGCACTGAAGTACTGCAGAGTATTACACCTGGACAGCAGGTTGTTAAAATTGTCTACGATGAATTAGTCAATTTACTGGGCAAATCCAATGTGCCCATACAGGTAGGGAGTGTTCCCCCTTCTATTGTAATGGTTGTTGGGCTTCAGGGATCCGGCAAGACAACTTTTGTGGGTAAGCTGGGGAACTATTTTCGTAAACAGGGCAAAAATCCTCTGCTTGTAGCGGCTGATGTATATCGTCCAGCAGCTATTGAGCAGCTTGAAACTCTTGGCAAATCTGTGAATCTCCCTGTTTTTTCTCTGGGTGTTGATAAACCTGTAAAAATAGTTAAGCGAGCTGTTTCCCATGCAAGGAAACAGGGCTATGATAGGTTAATCCTGGATACAGCAGGGCGTCTCCACATAGATGAAACCATGATGCTGGAGTTGGAGGATATTAAAAACTCTGTAAAACCTGCAGAAATTCTTTTTGTGGCTGACGGAATGACAGGTCAGGATGCGGTGCGTTCAGCAAAAGTTTTTCTGGATAGATTAGATTTTGATGGTATTGTTCTTACTAAACTGGACGGTGATGCTCGGGGTGGAGCTGCTCTTTCAATCAGAGCTGTCACAGGAAAGCCTATAAAATTTGTCACGATGGGAGAGAAATTGGATGAGCTTGATCCTTTCTATCCTGATCGAATGGCGTCTCGAGTTCTTGGTATGGGTGACGTGGTAACGCTTGTAGAAAAAGTCCAGGAAACAGTGGATAAGGAACAGGCAGAGAAACTCACCCAGAAACTCAAAAAACAGGCTTTTACCCTGGAGGATTTTTACGATCAACTGCAGCAGGTAAAACGGATGGGGCCTTTAAGCCAGATTGCAGGAATGATACCTGGAATTGGCCCAAAGATGAAAGGGCTTTCTGTAGATGAATCTGCTCTGGTAAAGATTGAAGCGATTATTTCTTCTATGACAGTCATGGAGCGACAAAATCCCCATATTATTAATGGAAGTCGAAGAAAACGTATTGCCGTGGGGAGTGGGACCACAGTTCAGGATGTGAATCGGCTCCTGAAACAATTTCAAATGATGCAGAAAATGATGAAACAAATGAGTCGAACGGATTCCAGAAAGTTTCCCATTAATATTCCTGTTGGATTTGAAGGTTTTTAATTTTTTATGACTTGAAAATTTGTAAAAATTTAGTTATACTATTATGCTATGGCAATTTTTCACTTAAATTTATTAGCATAGAAAATAGAGGAGGTTTTTTTGGCGGTTAAAATACGGTTAACTCGAATGGGTCGGAAGAAGAGGCCTTTCTATCGGATTGTGGTAACAGACTCTCGAACGCCGCGAGATGGGCGTTACATTGAATGTATTGGAACCTACGATCCTGTTCTGGATCCTCCAGAAGTGAAGGTTGCAGAGGAAAAAGCAAATTACTGGCTGGACCGCGGTGCCGTTCCGACAGATACTGTAAGAAGTTTATTCAGGCATCAAGGAGTGATCTATAAGCGTTATTTGAAAAAGAAAGGTTTTGAAGAAACAAAAATAGATGAAGAAATAAAGAAGTGGGAAGTACTTCAGATTGAGCGTCAACGCCGCAAAGCTGCTGAGAAGCAAGCGAAGAAAAAGGCAAAGGCTAAAGAGGTTGAACCTGAGAAAGCTGAGACTGAGGTATCCGAGGTAGCGGAGGCTGAAGAGAAAGTTGTATCTGTTGAGGAAAAGAAAGAAGTAGAAGTTTCAGAAGAAGAGAAGAAAGAAGAGGGGGAAATAGAGGATAAGACAGAAAAAATTGATGCTGTAGAAGTAAAAGACAAAGAAGACAAAGAAGAAAAAGAAGAAAAAGAAGAGACTGCTGCAGATACAAAAGGAGTCGATAAAGATGATGGGGAAGTGGAGGGAAAAAGTACCGATGAGTAGAACTCTGTTTAAGAGTGTGTTAATTATAAAGAGCTGAGAAGCGCACATTGAAATAGTAATTTGGCCGGAAGCGAGACCGAAAACGAGGAGGAAAAGAGATGAAAGAATTCATCGAATTCATCGCTAAACATTTAGTTGATCACCCGGAAGCAGTTGTGGTTACGGCGGTAGAAGGGGAAAGAACCACAGTTTATGAGCTTCGTGTCGGAGAAGGAGATCTTGGCAAAGTTATCGGTAGAAAAGGACAGACAGCAAGGTCAATCAGAACTCTTCTGGCAGCTTCTTCTGCTAAAGCCGGGAGGAGATCTGTCCTGGAAATTTTAGAATAATCCTTTTGTAAAGGAGGGGGGTAGTGAGTGAGGTTGAATCGTATGCCTCTGTGGGGAGAATCGTTCGGCCTCACGGTATCCGGGGTGAACTTAAAGTTGTTTCTCTGACCGGGTGGCCCGAGCAATTCAACCAGTACCGTACTCTTTATGTGGAGAGACCCGACGGCAATGGAGAGTGGTTTGCTGTTGAGAGAAGCCGACTTCAGGGGGAACGAATTATCCTAAAATTGTCAGGAATCGATGACAGAGAAAAGGCAGAGTCTTTCCGCGGATCTTTTCTTAAGATTCAGAAAGAAGAAAACTCCTTTCTCCCTGAGGGTACTTATTACGTTTCTGACCTTCTTGGTTTAGAAGTCTGTACAAACGAAGGCGAAAGAATTGGTTCGCTCGTGGATGTGATGAAGATGCCCGCTCAAGATGTTTATGTAGTTGATATGGGAGGAAGAGAGATTTTGATTCCTGCAGTTAAGGTTTTTATAAAAAAGGTGGATATTCAAGGAGGAAGAATTCTGATCCAACCTATAGAGGGGCTCCTGGGACAAGATGAGAATTGATGTAGTAACACCTTTTCCTGATATAATTAGGGGTGTGATAGACGAAAGTATATTGAAAAGGGCTCAGGATAAAGGGATTGTTACAATAGAGTTCTGGGATTTGAGAGAATTTACAACAGATAAACATAAAACTATTGATGATTATCCATACGGTGGTGGAGCGGGGATGATTCTCAAACCCGAGCCTATATTCAGAGCTGTGGGGAAAATCAGGGAAGAAAATCCTGATACGTCACCGAGAATAATATTTATGACACCACAGGGGGAACAATATTCCCAGACAGAAGCCGAAGCATTGGCTCAAGAGAAGCACCTTATTTTCATCTGCGGGCATTACCGGGGTGTGGATGAGCGGGTTATAGAAGCATTAGTAACCGATGAAATCTCGATTGGAGATTATATTTTAACAGGGGGTGAACTTGCTGCTGCAGTTGTTATCGATTCTGCCGTTCGATTAATTCCTGGCGTTCTTGGAGATTTTGATTCGGCAGAAGGAGATTCCTTCTCCAGCGGAAGATTGGATTATCCACATTACACAAGACCTGAAGTCTTTCAGGGAATGCGTGTCCCCGATGTTCTTCTCTCAGGACACCACGCTCGGATTGAAGCATGGAGAGAGAATCAGGCACTTGGAAAAACACTTAAACGAAGGCCTGATTTGCTGGAAGGAAAGGGTTCTAAATAAAGGATAAGATAATAATAGAGAGGCAATAAATTTCAGATCATAAATGATTTTGTTGATTCAATCCTTTTTTACATGTCCTCATATGTGTTACAGTCTTCGACTTCGCTCAGGCTGAAGATTTATGTTAGCTTATCAATAGAATCATGAAAATTATGCTTAAATATCAGGAGGGTTGTATCGAATGGATCAATTGGATATGGTAACAGCAGATCAATTGAAAACTGACATCCCGGAATTTGGTCCTGGAGATGAGGTAGCAGTCTATTTCAAAGTTGTAGAAGGTGATAAAGAGCGGGTTCAGATATTCCGCGGGCTTGTTATTCAAAGACAGGGAAATGGAATTAATGAGACCTTTACTGTGCGTAAAATTTCTGGCGGTATAGGTGTGGAACGCATATTTCCTCTGCATTCACCCAGAATTGCTAAAATTGAACGGACGAGGAGAGGAAAAGTTCGTCGAGCTAAACTTTTTTACATTCGCAAACTGAGAGGTAAAGCTGCTAGAATTCGGGAGAAAAGATAAGCTGGAATCTGATCCCTTTTTTGTGGCCATAAAGGTGCAGTATTGATCTCAAAAAGTGCTGGGCCTTTTTTATTTTCCCCTGTTCGCTGGTTCTTTAAGAGATAGTATCCCTGAGAAATTGAATTTACTGAGAGATGAATGTGTTTTTCAGAAATTTTAATCCCAAAAATTAAAGCTGCAAATAAAATTGTTGTTTTGACAGGAGCAGGAATCTCGGCAGAGAGTGGTGTTCCAACATTTCGGGGCGAAGATGGCCTCTGGAAAAAATTTCGTCCTGAAGAACTGGCAACTTATGAAGCTTTTATGCGTAATCCCGATCTGGTATGGGAGTGGTACAACTATCGGAGAAAAATTGTTTCCGAGGTTAATCCAAATCCCGGGCATCTCGCACTTGCCAGAATGGAGGAGCTGGTTCCAGAGTTTTCTCTTATTACTCAGAATGTGGATGGACTTCACCAGAAAGCCGGCAGTTTGAATGTTCTGGAACTTCACGGTAGTATAATGAAAAGCCGATGTGTAAGATGCGGTAGGATAAGCGAAACAGCGGATATGAGCCAGGAAGGTGAAATTCCCCTATGCGAATGCGGTGGTTTGATGCGTCCGGATGTAGTTTGGTTCGGCGAAATGCTGCCTCAAGATGTGCTCCAGAATGCTTTTACTGCTGCTGAGGAATGCGATGTATTTTTCAGCATCGGAACTTCTGCTGTGGTACAGCCAGCAGCCTCTCTTCCCATGGCTGCTAAGAGAGCAGGTGCATTTGTAGTTGAGATCAATGTTGAGCCTACTGTAATTTCCGGAAGTGTTGATGAGTCCATTATAGGCAAGTCGGGTAAGATTTTACCGAAGCTGTTAAAAAAAGTATGGAACGTAGATGTCGGTAATATATGATAGAAGACAAATTAAAATTAGTTTCATCAAAACCCGGAGTCTATCTCCTCAAAGATAGTAACGGAAGGATTCTCTACGTTGGTAAGGCAAAAGTTCTCAGGAACCGATTGAGATCGCATTTTAAACCAGGAAGAGGAGAAGATAGAAAACACGGTTTGCTCATGTCTCAGGTCAAAGATTTTGAGACCATTGTAACAGATTCCGAGGTAGAGGCTCTTATCTTGGAAGCAAATTACATCAAAGAGCACAGGCCGAAATACAATGTTAATCTAAAAGATGATAAGAGCTATCCATACATCAGAGTGACAAATGGATCTTACCCCAGAATTTTTGTTACCAGAAAGATAGTCAGGGACGGTTCCAGATATTTTGGCCCTTACACCGATGTTGGGTCCATGAGACAGATCATGGCTGCTGTTCGGCGCATATTCCCGGTGAGAACCTGTCAGCTTAGAATCGCTGATGAAACTATAAGACAGAAAAAACATAAGGTATGCTTGAATTACCATATTGGACGGTGTTTGGGACCCTGCGAAGGCCTTGTTTCTCAGAAGGATTATTCTCGAACAGTTGAACAGGTGGTTTCTTTTATCCAGGGGAATAATAATCAACTTGTTAAAGACCTTCAGGAGAGAATGAAATATTTAGCAGACAGGCAGCGTTACGAAGAAGCTGCTCGTCTACGAGATGAAATTTCTTTTATTTCAAAGTTTCAATCAAAACAAAAAGTGGTGGATCAATCTTCAAGCGATAGAGATTTAATTGCTGTAGATAGTGAGGGAGAAGATGGTTGTGCTGTTGTGTTTGATGTACGCGACGGGAAGATTGTGAATCGGCGCCATTTCTATCTGGAAGGAAAGATGGAAGTACGAGAGGAGGAATTTTTGACTTCTTTTGTCAAACAGTACTATCTCAGGATGGACTACGTTCCTGCTGAAGTTTATTTATCTTCCTTTTTAGATGAACAACGTGAGGTAAGAGATTGGCTTACAAAAAAGCGGGGAAAGAAAGTCAGTTTAATTGTCCCAAAGAAAGGTGAAAAAGCACGTTTAATGGAAATGTGCATACGGAATGCAGAGTTACTCCTGGAAGAGCTAAAACTTCAAAAATCACAAAACAGTGATTGGACTGCTCCTTCTGTTACAGCGCTCCAAAAGGATTTAAGACTTGAAAAACCGCCGAAACGAATCGAGGCATTTGACGTTTCAAACATATCCGGTCAGGATGCTGTGGCTTCTCTGGTTGTGTTTGAAAACGGAAAACCCAAGAAGTCGGAATATAGAAAATTCAAAATCAGGACGGTGGAAGGAATCGATGATTTTCGTATGATGGCAGAGGCAGTGGAGCGCAGAATGGCTCGACTTCTCAATGAAAGAAAGAATTTGCCGGATTTGATCCTCGTAGACGGCGGGAAAGGACAACTCTCAGCGTCTGCTGCTGTTTTAAAAAAATTGTCGCTTCCTAACCAACCTATAATCGGTTTAGCTAAACGTTTAGAAGAGATTTTTGTTCCGGGTATTTCTGATCCACAAACTCTTCCAAAATCTTCACCAAGTTTGCGGCTTTTACAGAGAGTTAGAGATGAAGCCCACAGATTTGCCATTAAGTACCATCGTACACTACGAAAGAAGAGAAACATTGCTTCTCTTCTGGATACTGTTCCAGGCGTGGGAGAAAAAAGAAGAACAGCACTTTTGAAAGGATTTGGCTCGATAGAAAAGATTCGGGGGGCTACTGTTGAAGAAATTGCCAAGATTCAAGGGATGAATCACAGGGTTGCAGAGAAAATATTAGAGGTTTTAAAGAGTAATGATTCAGGATAAAATCAAAAGCAGGGTAGAGTTGGGGAAAATCTGTCGTGATCTGAAGAAAAAAGGTAACACTATAGGATTTACTTCAGGTGCGTTCGACCTGCTTCATGCAGGTCATGTTGATTACCTGGAAAAAGCTAAAGCCCTTTGCGATTTTCTCGTTGTGGGTGTTAATTCTGATAATTCACTGAAAAGATATAAAGGCGAGGGAAGACCCATTCTTACTCAAAATCAGCGGGCAAAGGTCGTGGCAGCTCTTGAATCTGTGGATTATGTTTTTATCTTTGATGAAAGGAGAAATAAAGTTAACATAGAAGTGTTACGTCCAGATTACTACATAAAAGCTGGTGATTACAAAAAAAAGGAACTTACTTCTAAGGAGATAGTTGAAGAATACGGCGGTGAGGTCCGGATTATTCCGATTACAGAGGAGATCTCGACAACAAGTATTATTGAGAAATCAGCCGCAATCTTATGCGGGAGTAATCATTATGTAGAAAAGGAAGGAGCTGTTCGTTTAGAACGATCTCATCTGAAACAATCACGAGCTATCTTCT
>CAZPNF010000077.1:0-7688 GCA_964587715.1 uncultured bacterium
TCAACTAATAAAAAGCCTACAAATAACAGCAGTAAACCAACTACGAGACTTAAAACTAGAACCATTCCTACCAGAGTCAGTACATCCTGTTTGACCGAGGTTCTTCTCTGCCTGAGAATCCCCATTATAACAGTATCATAGAACAGCTTCCCAGCAAAAATTATAAAAAACAGGATACCAGCAGCAACCCTGGTAAAATTTACGGGACCGCTGGAAGCCTGACGTATTGGTAGAAGAAGCCAGATAACAAAAGCCCATTTGATTACTTCTAATGCTGTCTTAGCCCAGTCTTTTATAATCGCTTTACGTTTTTCTGGGCCTTTTAATCTTTCCTTCAAAACAATCTCTCCGAACTTTCAGAATCAAGCCAGAAAGCATCTTCAATGTGTTTGATCTTTGTTTTCCTCCCTGCTTTTGAAACTGCCACAACGTCAAATCGGCAGTCTATGTTTTCTAACTCTTTGGCCTGAAGATACTCGGCTGCAACCTGTCCAAGTTTAACCTGTTTCTTATGATCCACCCTATCCTCTGGTTCACCAAACCCACCTCGAACATTTGTTTTCACCTCTACAAACACAAGCGTTTTACCATCTTTTGCAATAATATCAATTTCTCCATGTGGGGATCTAAAGTTCCGCTCAAGAATGGAATATCCTTTATTTTCAAGATAGTGTGCTGCTATTTCTTCTCCTTCTCTACCAACTTGTTGCCGGTACCCACCACTTTTACTCATCAAGCCAGCCTCTTATTTTAAAAGATCTTCTGTGAATTTCACATGGACCGTATTTCCGGATAGCATTAACATGCTCTTTTGTACCGTATCCTTTGTGTCTGGCGAATCCGTACTGGGGATATTCTTTATCGTATTTTACCATCATCCGATCCCGTACAACCTTTGCCACTATGGAAGCTGCAGCAATGGAAAAACTTTTCTGGTCACCCTTTACAATCGCAGTCTGCGGATAGATTTTTTCGGGGAGAGGTCCTCCGTCAATAAGTAGATGCTCAGGATGAATAGAAAGACTTCCTATAGCCATCCTCATTGCCTTAAAAGTAGCACGAAGAATGTTTATCCGATCTATCTCTTTCTCATCAACAATGCCTACTGCAAAAGAGAGAGCTTTTCTCTGAATGATTTCAAGAAGTTCTTCTCTACGACTCGAAGAAAGTTTCTTGGAGTCATTGATTCCAGCTATAAATATATCCTGAGGGAAAATAACCGCAGCAGCGACAACCGGACCTGCCAAAGGTCCTCTTCCAGCTTCATCCACACCAGCAACAAACTCAAGCCCACTATTCCAGAGTTTCTGCTCGTAGTGGAGCATTTTTGCGATGCGTTCTCTTTCCTCAGGGGATATTAAAATTGCTAAATCCTTCTAAACGTCAGGTTCTATGGATGTAAATACTTCAAAATGATATTCACAATCCTTACACATAAATTCATAAGGTGACACTGACACAAGCTCTCTTTTTTTGAGGTTCTTCCGAATAATGAGTACTCTTATGCAGTGATTTCAGTTAGATCATTTATCTTTTTAAATTGAACGTTTAGCCCTCATCCGATTTAAATCTTCTCAGCGAACTCTGTGCCCTCGGCGGTTAAAAGCAAGCACGCATTACCTTTTTTGAATCATAAAATAAGCGCAGAAAGAACTGCCGAGAAGCCCCACCAGACCACCAAAGATAAAAACAACAGAAAGACCCAGAAGGTCCATTACCCATCCTGCTACAATAGGTCCGACTATCATTCCGAGACTCATGCTCTGGTTAAAATAGCCCATAACATTTCCCATTCCATGATCCCTTCCCTGTTCTGTAGCAAGAGCCGCCGCCGCCGGAAAAGCAAGTCCACTTCCCAGACCCATAATAATCCCCAGAAACAAAAGGTCAGAGAAACCCTTAGCATACGGCGTAACAAGAAGGGGAAACACCACTACAATATTTCCTACGACAACAAGAAGAGAACGATTAACTCTGTCTGCCAATTTCCCAAAAAAATGCTGCAGTACTGCAGTAAGAAGAATGTTCACTGAAACTAAGAAACCGATCTGCGAAGGGGACATTCCAAGCTTTGCTGCAAAAACAGGTAAAAAAGCTGTAACAGAACCTCTAGCTGCTGCATTACTAAATCTAAAAATAAGAACACCCTTAAAAATATCGTGGCGCCAGATGGTTTTGAAAGGAGATATAGAAGGATATTTTTGAATTCTGTTGTTTACCTTTTCCGGTAAGAAAAAAATAATCAACAAAAGAGCGACAAAACTCAATCCACCCATTATATAAAAAACATTGGCCATACCCATAGCATCGAGTACAAACCCTCCAAGAAGAGGACCGGTTCCAAACCCGAGGAACAAAGCTACATTGAAAGTTCCCATCATTGAACCTTCTTTCCCTTTGGGAGAAATATCACCAATAACTGCTGCAGCAATCGGTACAATCATGGCTGAACCTATACCATGTATCAGCCGAATCCAGACAAGCTGGACTACAGAACCTGACCAAATATATCCTAACGATGCTAATGTGTATATAACCAGTCCGCTGGTAATAAAAACTTTCCGCCCTCGTCGATCGGAAAGCTTTCCAGCCATCGGCATAACTACCATACGGGAAATAGAAAAGGCAGAATAAATCAACCCCAGTCCAATACCAGTAGCACCCATGGTTTTTGCATAAAGAGGCATGGTAGGAGCAATAACACCCATGCCGAGCATAGCAACAAAAAGAGCAACAAAAAGTACAAAAAAGATACGTTTGTGCTGCAATCACTCTCCTTTCACGACCATTTTTCGTAATAGATAATTTCGTTTAAATCTTTTCTGGGCCGGGCTGAAGGCTTCTCCTCAGGGTATCCTAGGGTAAGCAGTTCCACAACCCGAACCGAATCCGGGATATTTAGAATCTCTCTGACTTGATCCTCATAAAAATCACCGATCCAGCAGGTACCGAGACCCAGAGCAGCCGCTGCCAATGTCATGTGATCACCTGCAATGCCAATATCAATTGCATAGGCTGGATGCCCACATTTCAAGAGGTATTCTGAGTGAACAGAACAGCATGCGATCACAACAGGAGCTTTTGCTACGAATTTCTGACCGCATGCAGCATCTCCCAGTTTCTCTCGCGTCTTCTCATCTTTGACAACAACAAATTTCCACTCCTGTCGATTGTTTGCAGATGGAGCCAACCTTGCAGCTTCCAAAATACGAGTCAGTTTTTCCTCTTCCACCGGCCTATTTTGATACTTTCTAATTGATCTTCTTGCGGCTACAGTTTCAAAAAGATCCATAATGTTTCTCCTCTAAATAATATACTTCCAAGATCGTTCCAGAGATAAACGAAGTGGTCTCTGGAACGATTGCTATCTTAAAGAGAAGGACCTAAGGCGTAAGCCTTCTATAAAACCCTCACGGATTAATTCCATCAAACTTTAAGATGAAAGCAAAGACTTCCATCTCTCCATCCCAATTGAAAACTTACATTTCATAAGCCCTGTAATCAAAATCAAGTTGTCCAAGTTTTCTTCTTGTTCTAAGCTGTTCCTCTTTAATTTTGGCACCGTAGAATTTCGTGCCCAAAAGCCATGCCCCACTCATATCTGCACCTGTAAGATCAGCCTCAGAGAAATCTGCAAAAATGAGTTCGGCATTTGTTAGGGATACATTTTTCAGTATTACTCCTCTGAAATCAGCACGGGGAAGAATAGCCCATGTTAAATTTGCAAAGGTTAAATCTCCATTTCTGAGATTCACGCCAACGCGTATCCGCTGACCATCTTTAAAGGCCCACGGCCCGCGCAGGTTCTGAAAAGAAAGGTCAATACCACGAAGATCAAATCTATCAGGAAGTGGGGCAATATCGTCCCTTTGCGAAACTTCCTCAAGAATGGACTTAATTTCAAGACCCTGATTCAGTGCAATAACGATCTTGTTTATCAATCTTGGATCCCATCGCGTACGCAGCCAATGAACTTTTTCTTCTTCGCTTAACTTATTCACTCTACCTCCTTAAACTTTCATCGCACTAGGACATACATCAGCATACGCACAGTATTTACATGCCTGATATTTTGGTGCAGGAGAATAATTCCGGCTGCGAATTCCATCAGCAGCTTCAACAATTTTTTCCTCACTTTTTTCCAGCATCTTCTCTGTGACTTCAGCGCTTCCAACAAGACCTGATTCCAGAAAAAGAAGCTCTACTCTATCAGGAACTCGATCAAATATTTTTAGATAAGCCAGTGCATAGATGGCAAGCTGGAGGCTCTCTTTTGTCCTTCTGTCTGCTGCTTCCTGTTGATAAACCTCGGAAGATTTAAAATCCATAATAATAACGCTTCCATCTCTTTCGTCCACCCTATCCCATCTTCCTTCCATTCTGTTCATGTTTATCATAAAACTGAACTTTTCTTCTACCAATTTGGGAATAACATCGGAAGCTTCTTCTCTCTCAAAGAAATTTCTCAGCGCTTCTCTGCCGGCCTCAAAGCGCCTCTCTTCATGTTCCCTTGAGAGGAATCCTATACTCTTCCATGCACTTTCGTATACTCCTATCAAATCCTCAGGTTTCAAAACAGAACCAATAATTTTTTGTCTGTGATAGAATTCAATTGCTGCGTGCAGTGCCTTTCCGTATATAACTGTGTGATGGGGTAAAATCGGAACACGGAGAATGTGAACGTATTTGTATTTAAGGGGACAGGTAAGATAATCATCTATCTGAAAATAGGAAAGGGTTAAGATTTTATCATCTGGAATCGGTTTTAAAATTTCCACCAGACCCTCGGGTGACGGTGCAAACCGGTGGATGCGCTCTTCAGGCTTTGCTTTTACGTTCACAAGATCAACCTGAGGCCTATCCAGAGCTTCCAGCACAAACTGACTCACTTTTTGTTTGCGAACACCACCATAATCTACACCACTTGTAAGATAGAGCCGATCCTTTGTCCTGGTCATTCCAACATAAAAGAGACGCCTCTCTTCCTGAAGATGAAAATCGCCACTGGGAAGAATCTCTTTTACAAGACCATCCGGCAGTTTAATAGGATCTCTCCGTCGGGTATGAGGAAATTTATTGTGGAGAAGGCTCACCATAAAAACTACTGGCCATTCCAGACCCTTTGCTTTGTGTACAGTGGTTACAGTTACTGCATCTGCATCTGAATCGGCCTCAGCAGTTCCTGGGTCCTCTCCTGCTTCTATCAGAAGCTCTAAATACCGAACAAAGTGAATAACCCTGTCCTCTCTTGCAACCTGTGAAAAGTTCCAGACAATATCGAAAAATCTGGCAATGTTTTGAACTTTCACGCTGTTCTCGGGAGTTTCACTTTTAGTAAGCCTTCCAAGATAACCTGACCTTGTAACAAATTGATACAAGACCACACCTGTTGGATTGTCCCTGGTAAGTTCGAGATATTTATGAAGATCATCCACAATCTTTTTCATTGTGGCTGAACTCTCCGGCGAAATATCATTCAGCGATTCTAAATCATCAATCCGACTCATAACACTGTAGAGAGAAAGATTCTGCCGATGAGCTATGTTGGAACATCTGTGCAGGTCTTTCATGGAAAGCTCGTATATCTCTGATGAAGCAAGCTGATATAAACTGATAGAATCCTCAAAATCGGTAATGGCTTTAAGAAAGCCGATGAGGAGCTTCACTTCTGGCCTTGAGTAGAGCCCTCGATTACCTGTAAATCGCCATGGCATCTCCTTCATGTTCAGTGCCCGCAAAAAAGGATCAGCACCATTGTTTGACCTGACAAGAACAGCAATGTCGCTGTACGTATACTTCTTACTCTCCACCAGTTCCTGAATCGTTCGGGCCACACTATCGGCTTCTGTGGTCAGTGTGTCGCAGTGGAAATGTTCTACAGGATGCCCTTCTTTTCTACTGGAGACCAATCTTTTGTCAATGCGATTTTTTACTTCAAGTCTGTCAGGGTTGTTGTTCTTTATCAATCTATAAGCAGCATCTAAAATAATCTGCGTTGATCGAAAGTTTTCTGTAAGAACAACCTGCTTAGCATGAGGATAGATTTCCATGAAATTCAGAATGTTGGAGATTGCAGCCCCTCTAAACTTGTAGATTGATTGGTCATCGTCTCCCACAACTGTAATGTTAGCTTTTTCACCTCCCAGAAGCTGGATGAGCTGAAACTGCGCATAGTTTGTATCCTGAAATTCATCCACTAAGATGAATTTGTATCGCTCCTGTACTTGTCTGAGAATTGTCGGCCTCTCTCTGAAGAGTTTCAGGACAAGACTCAATTGATCCCCAAAATCTACCTTCCCCTCTTTTGCCATGAACTCCTGAAGTTTCACATAAGTTTCAGCAACTTCCCTTTGCTTTTCAAATTCCTCCATGAGTTCTCTGTCATCAGAATGATTCTGAGATTCTACTCGCAGCTCATTGACATAATCCTGATAGACTTCCGGGGATACGTCTTCATCTTTGGCTCTTGAGATTACATTGAGCATTGCCTGAATAAAACGGGTTGGATCGCTCAAAGGCCTATAGTGTTTCAGGGGAAAGTCAAATAGATGGTCGCGGAAAAATATCACCTGCTCAGCCTGAGAGAGAACCTGAAAGTCAGGATTAAGACCAAGCTCTAAGGCAAACTCCCTCAGAATGCGGTCGCCAAAGGCATGGAAGGTTGATATCTGGACATTGGCAAATCCGTAGGGAAGAAGTACATCAACCCGTTCAGCCATCTCGGCTGCAGCTTTTTCTGTAAAAGTTACAGCTAAGATTTCTTCTGGTCTGACCATTTTGGAATTGATAAGATGTGCAATCCGATGGGTAATCACCAGAGTTTTGCCAGTACCAGCACCAGCAATAATCAAAAGCGGCCCTTCACCATACTCGACCGCTTCTCTTTGCTGGGATGTTAGTTGAGGTTCAGTCATGTGGATTATACTTTAAATATTTTTTGTAGACAGTTGCGGAAATAAGCAAAAGCGGTTTCCGCAGCAAGACAACGGTTGATCGTTACAATCTTACACAATTCAACACTCAGCAGAATTAGATTCCTCGCTTCGCTCGGAATGACATGGACTGCGTGTCATTCTGAGGAGTACTGATTCATCGGCACGACGAAGAATCTCCTGCCACCCAACATTCAGGAACACGAGATTCCTCACCTGCCAATACAAACTTAGAATGACAGAGAAAAACAATCATTCATACCACCCTTCACTTAAGTCCTTAAATTCTGGATTCATAGGCCTAATCAATTCGATCTTCTTCTTTCTTGTCCATGATCACTGATTAACCTACTATATGCCCCAAACATTGTGCATAACGTTTTGCGGATAAAAGAAGTTGCCGAAGGTAATTTGGACGAAGCGTAGCGAAGCCTTTTATCCGCTGTTATATGACCCGAAGGGCAAGGTTGCGAAGCAACCGCAGAGTTTCGAACCCCGCCACAACTTAAATTCATCTTTTCGTTCCTATAGCAGCAATCCAATTTTTATTTTCAAGTACATCAATTTTTATTGAAGAATATCCAGCATTTCTTAAGAATTTTCTAAATTCTTCTGTTGAATGATAATCAAAATTACCTAATTTTGCCCATTTTGCATTTCTTTTCTCAAACTTCTCGTGCTTGTAACACTCATTTATAAGCCCCACATAACCTCCTGGTTTTAGTACGCGGTAGATTTCTTTAAGATTCTCAATTA
>CAZPNF010000078.1:0-7612 GCA_964587715.1 uncultured bacterium
CTTTATTTAACAAAACTGACAGGTTCAAATATTTCTTACCTGATCCCCTCTGGATTGGAAAACATTTTTGCTTCAATGTTAATGCCATAGTGCAGAGAGGTGCATTGCCAGTTTTGTCAGATGTTAAAACAGTTGGGAGTTTTTCCCCACCACTCACCCATGTTGGAACTGCCACTGAGCAGAGCGGAAAACCCAGGATCGTCCACATTGTTGTCAACGAAGGAGATTCATCTGCTCTTACACCCTGAACAACTACTGAAGAAACAGAGGAAAAACGTGGGATATAATCCTCAAGAGTCACGAAATGAGGTGTGTCAGAACGTTGCGGGAGAGACTCGGTCAGGTCAGTTTTGAGCAGCGAATGTTTCAAAGATCTGGAGACATGTTTAACTATGTAATACACTGTAAGATCGTTTGCTGCAGCAGCATTGTAGAATAACTCCTCAGCTGTTAAATACCGGATATACCCGTAACCTTTATCCTGCTGCCCTGTGAAAGAATAGTTTGTACGTATTATGTAACCAAAAGGAGCAATTTTTGGATTGTTGGCATCGAATTTGACGTAACTGAAATTTCCGGTTTCGTAGTAAGCTGCTCCACCATTGGCATCGATAACTCCAAAATTTGCCTCTACTCCAAGAGGCTCAGGAAGTTTGTTCAGGAGTTTTTCAAAATCCTCAAGAGTTGCACAATTTTGTAAAGCCTTCTTCATGAGAAAGCCTTCTCGATCCTTAATACTTGTTGTATCATTTACATTTAAATTATAGGAAGCGGCATTCATTATGGCAAATCCAGCACTGTTGAAACCTGCCCAAACTTGCGTTCCAGGTGAATCCTCTGAATTTACCAGACCGATGTACTGGTATTTCCCGTCAGTAAAAAACATTAGCTTATTCTGGAACTTATCGCTGTCCCGATGTTTGAAAAGGAGAGGCCGTCCGTCAGGAGTAAATTTACCAGAAACAATTGCAGTTGTACAGGCGAATAGATGGGAGAATGAAACAGCAAAGACAGTCAGAATGTAAAGAAAAATTCTTTTATGTTTCATTGACTTGTCTCCTTAACTACAACTACTTCTTTAAGATTTTTCTGGAGCTCATCGAGTGTTCCTGCCTGGGTGTGGGCACCAGGAATCCCCGGGACAACCGCCACATACAACCCTGTCTCCGGGTTTTTTTCAATATATCCAGTTACCCTATACATTTTAACCACCTATACCCAGCATACACATACTGAACAATCAAGTTAGAATTTTGGTTTTAAAATCCATTCTCCTCAAAATACTTGATTAAGTCACACCGTTTTACCGACATTCTAAACCTCTGCAGGCACTTGCTCTAAAAGAGCTCCACCAACAGGAATTTCTTTACCCTGCTGTTGATAAGCTGCTATCATCTCGTGTAAAGCATCTTTTAGCATTTCTCTATACTCTTCCAAAGTCTTCACTTCTGTTATTAACGCCTCCAAAAAATAAACTTAGAAAACCAATCTGGACGAAAAACATTTACACCTTGACTTTTTTACACCGTATTACCCCTCCATCGTACAGGATATGCATCCTCTCCGAATTACTGTAAGCCTTTCCTTGCCTGAGGATACATGGACAAATATCCCGATCATACATTACACCCAGAATACACATGCTGGGTGATCAAAAGAAGTCAGATGGAAACGAACTGATTTGAGCAAAGTGGTAAATGCACAAAATCGTACCCCCTTTGTTGTCTGTTATAGCAGAGAGGATCTTAAATAATCCCATATTCTTTACATTTTCTAATAACAAAATCACTCTCTTTACATCTTTTTAAAATCTCATAATTGTTTTTCAACTGAGCTATTTTGTTTATTGAAATAGTTTTCTGATTCAATTCCTCAATTAGAATAGTTGGGACAAAATAAAGTTCATACGAATCGTTGCCTAAAGGATGTATACCTATCACAATATCGGAAGTTACCGTAGATTGTACATATTCTTTAATACCAGATTTATATGTCCTGTCAACACCTCCCCGAATTCCTCCCGTGAAACTAACGGATTTTTTAGCTGTTTTCACTTGGGCTCTTATTATCTCCTCGCTTCCATCTTCTTTTTTGAACGCAATAATTATATCATAGGGCGATAAGGGTAAATCCACTAAAGATACATTTTGCAATTTTTTCATTAATATGCCCGCAACTATATGCTCATGTGCAAAACCATCAATGGATGCCTGTTTCCCCTTTTTTCTAAATTTTCCATGATCATTACCTCTATAACTTTTTTAAAATTAATATCCAATCTGTATTAATACGTTCTTCCCTTGGAACTTTAATAAAGTGTCTAATAATTTCGGACACAAAATATGATTCTACTTTAAAACCTACACTCTCCGCCATTTTCATAATGTACAACCAATTTTCAAACAACTCTCCTCTTATCCTGTTATTACCAACAACAATTATATATCTACTCCCTTTTTTCAAAACACGATATACTTCTTTTAAATTCTTATTCATATCGTACAAGTACTTATATACGATATAGGCTCGCCTAGGGTCCTTATCATAAATTCTTGAGATAACCGTATCCGCCTCCTTTATTCCTATAGTATGAAGAAATTTGTAGTCTTTGGCATTAACGCTTTCTGTTCCTACATGTTTTCTTTTCAAAGGAGTTAATGACCCGCTAACAAAACCTAACCAATAGATTTCTAATTGATGTGTTCTCGGATAATCTACTGCATTAGCATAAGGTGGTGAGGTTACTGCTAAATCAAAATAGTTATCGGAATATTTAATATCCCTCGCGTCACTGTTTTCTGGAAACTCAACCTTTATTTCGGAAGGACATCTTTCAGAGAATTCTATCATTTTGGGAACATTTAATAATACTGCTTCGGCAAACTTTGTTAAAGCATCGGATGGATATATTTTTTTGTTCAGTTTTTTTCTTATTACTGTTCTAGTACAATTATCATCTGCATTAGAAACTGCACGAATAATTGAAGAAAAACAGATTCTATAAAAATTCTTTATGTTTTCATTTACATTTAACATGTCAATACTCTTCTTAATATATGCTAACTCTAAGATTATCTCTTTGTTGAACCAATTGTCTCTGTAAGGAAAATTTGGGACATCTTTCTTTTCTACTAAGTTAGGGTTAAAATCCACGATTATCTGTAAGAGCTTTTCTGAGCCATACCTTAAAGCTCCTTTATTTAAAGATGTGGTTTTTACTTTTGACAAATACCTAGAAAATGGATCTAAGTCTACACCCACAGAGTGCCTGTTGTTTAGTAATGCTTCTACATTGGTCGTCCCACTCCCAGAAAATGGATCAAGAATCACATCATATTCTTGTGAATATCTTTTAATCAACCATCTAGGCAATTCGGGAAAGAATTTTGCGGGGTATTTATGTAAGCCATGCGTTAATACTGTTTGATCGTAGCTAATAAATAAAAATCTTTTTCCATTATCAACTGGTAAGTCTATGGGGATTTCGCCATCAACACGAATTATTTTCTCGCCAAACTCATTTATCTGTTCTTTCACATTGGGGTAATTAATATTTTCTATTGGCAGATACTCTGTTAAAGCCACATTTTTCCGACCACTACGACCATTCTTTTTAGCAACTTTCTCTTTTATTTCAGTTAAAGATATCGGATAGTGTCCCATATTTAATATTTCCATATTATATGCCTCCTTTTAAACTTTCCGTAATTGCATATAACTAAAAAACCTACAAAACTCTCCCATCAACCCTTCTCCCCCAACAGCCTGTCAATAATATCCACTGTACTCACACCATCGGCTTCAGCATTAAAGTTGGTAACAATTCGATGTCGGAGAACAGGTTTGGCCACAGCCCGGACATCATCAATGTCAGGAGTAGTTCTGCCGTCGAGAATACATTGACTTTTTGCTCCTAATATAAGATATTGAGACGCTCTTGGTCCTGCTCCCCAGCTGATCCAATCCTTTACAAATTGGGGAGCTGTCTCGTTGTCCGGCCGGGTTTTTCGGACGAGGTCTACAGCAGCATCAACTACCAAATCAGCCACTGGTACACGACGAACCAATTTCTGAAGCCGAATGATTTTCTCAGCATCCATAACAGGAAGAGGCTCTGGTTCGTAACCTCCTGTCGTAGTATGGACAATCTTTGCTTCTTCTTCTTTCGAAGGATACTCTATCCAGAGATTAAACATAAAACGGTCGAGCTGAGCTTCTGGTAAAGGATAGGTTCCTTCCTGTTCGATTGGATTTTGTGTCGCAAGAACAAAAAATGGTTCATCGAGTTTGTATGTTTCTCCTGCTGCACTTACTTCATGCTCCTGCATTGCCTGAAGCAGGGCAGCCTGGGTTTTGGGGGGAGTTCTGTTAATCTCATCAGCAAGGACAATATTGGCAAAAACCGCACCATTGACAAAGCGAAAAACTTTCTTGCCAGTGGTACGATCTTCCTCTAAAACATCCGTTCCGGTAATATCCGAAGGCATGAGATCAGGGGTAAACTGAATACGGCTGAATTTTAAGTTGAGTATACGGGAAAGCGTAGAAATAAGAAGAGTCTTGGCCAACCCCGGAACCCCCACGAGAAGGCAGTGACCCATGGAAAAAAGCGAGATTAAAAGTTCGTTAATGATTTGATTCTGCCCCACAATAACTTTTCTGATTTCCTGAAGAATTTTGTCGTGAGCTTTTCTCAATTCTTCTATTGCTTGAAGATCCTCATCCTTAGGTCTTGACAACATACACTACTCCTTTATCCAACTACAAACCTGTTGTTTTTGAATTAAAAAGTAACCACTTTTTGGTTTAAAGTCAATACAAATTGAGAACTTCAGTGGTTGTTTTAATCCTTGATAGAGCTTCGTTTCAAACCGGTGGGAATGCAGGTCCATAAATCAAGAAAGGCCCATTCTATGTTTTAAACCTCCCGCAGGTTCCAGGCCTGTGGGAGGTTGGCTTCACAAGTCAACGTTCTACTCCCTCCTCTACTACCCGAATCTCCTCCTCACTCAATCCATACAACCGGTACACAATCTGGTTGATTAACCAATCTGTCTTTTCGATGCGGGTGATGAGGGGTTTGAGGCTGGAAACGGATTGCTCAAATTGCGCTTTGATTTCGACAGTCACAGATTCGAAAAGAATTCTTGAACGACTTTATCGAACTCTTTTACCTTTTTTCGGGCAGTTATACTTATTTTTAACCTCTCACCCTTTTCCGCAAACATAAAGCCTTTTACTGCGCGAGTAGCCTCTTCAAAGGCCTCTACTATTTTGTCGTCTTTCTTACTAAACATCACATTTACTTTAACTCTCGTCTTTCTTGTTCGATCATTTAACGATTGCATATAAGCTTCATCAACCTGTTCAGGTTGAGGATAGGTATCATAGAAATAAATTAACTCGTGTACAATATCCAACGCCTCCATAGCTACATTTTTTAGTTCTTTTTTCTGTTCCCATTTCCTTTCTTCTTTTCGAAAAAAGTATTGAATTCCCCAGGTCATCATTCCTCCTACTACAACGCCCAAAAGGGTGTAAATCACTGACTGCATATTCTATCTCCTTGTCATTTCACACTCTTCTCCACCACCCGAATTTCCTCCTCCATAAGCCCGTACAGTCGATAAACAATCTGGTCAATCAGCCAGTCGGTATTTTCGATGCGGGCAATGCTTGGCTAAAGTCTAACCGGCTAAATCTCCTTGCCTCGTTTGATCAGTTTAATACCTCTCTTTTTCGCAAGGTCAATCGCTGGTTTTGTAAACCCACTTTTGCTGACAATTTCTTTTATCCCTTTTTCGATAACCTCTTTTATTACCCCACTGTGAACAGGTCTTGACCAGTTTTTAACCTCACCTTTTGTCTTGCCTCTTTTGTAATCTGGTTTACCCGGACCGCCAAGATGCTTCCCCTTATGTTTCTTCGCCTGCGACTTCTCATATTGTATTGCTTTCTTCTCTTTGTCTGGCATTACTACCTCCTTGCAATTATTGGCTAAAAAATAATGAAATGGCAATTAAAAGTGGGATTATTGCTCCCGTAAGCCATGTCTTCCAATGCTGTTTTTTAGGAATGTTCAAAAAAGCAAACATCAAACATAATTCAGTGAGAATCCCAATAAGTATTTTATTCTTACTTGTTAATAGTACGTTCCATTTGAATACAGATATCCATAAAAATAAAGAGGTCAAAATAAGCCCAACTACAAAAGCAGTCCATTTAATTAAATTTCTTTTGAATGTTGCAAGTCTCGCTTTGGCAGTTTTTGCTTCTTCCTCTACATCTCTCCTTTTAATTTTCTCGTTTTCTAGTGCTGTGGTTAATTGTGTAATTTCCCCCTGATGCACTTTTTCACCTTCTTCTATTTTTCTCTCAACATCACTTATTCTTCCTTGTAGTGTTTTTATCTCATCGGCTTTCAGTTTGATATCCTCTCCTAATTTCTCTTTCGCTTTTTGTAATTGATCAGCCATATCAACAAACTTGTTCTCTATTTTTTCCTCTCTTTTTTCTTGATCGGTTTCCAAAGCCGCAGTAACCATAAAGTGGGTATCGGTTACAATACTAAGACTCAACTGAGGAGTCATATTTTTATATCGTGCAAGTTTGCCTATTACTTCACTATAAGTTTTCTCCATTGATAGAGAAGCCATCATTGCCCGTAAATAAGGTTGCGTAACTAAAGTATAAAAAGACTCTTCATATTCCTTTTTATCAGATGTGCGGGTTAATAAAGGTCTGTTTAATTGAACCCATTGGTTAGTAAGGAGGCAGAAAGGCAAAGAGTCTTTCCCTTTTCTGGCTATTTTATCGTATGGGGGCAGCTTTGTATCATGTGTAAGAAACCAAGCTCCTGCCTCTGAAAAATTATACTTTTCTCCCTTTCTCATTTTCTGAATAAAAATCCTATGAAAGGCGTCGTGATTAATAATGTGCTCGTTGGCCCAAGGGGATACACTTCGAAGTATGCTTTCATCTTCTTTTAATTCACCAGAGTTTTCAATATCTTCTCTAAACTCATCTGTTGTTTCTATATTTAATCCCTTCAAGATAGTTTCTAAGTGGGATTTTTCGGCAACAAATTCTTGTATGCTCGTCCCATTTTTGACAAATTCATCCCAGTAACATACTACAAAATTGTCTCTTTCAAGGTTTTCTGCTGCAACCCTGGCTAACTCTTTAGGAACAGGTTTTATATCTTTAACCCTGTGCCTTAAAGATTCGTGGAACTCGTCTATTGTTTTATTTGTAACCATTAACTTATATCCCAATTTATTTGCTGTATCTAATATTTTGTGAATAGCTTTTAGTTGATATATACCATCTAAGCCAACAAGACTATATAGAATATTGTTATCAAGAAGCAATTTTTGCCCTTTGGTGACCTGTCGAAGTAATCTTGAACATTTTTCATCTACTTGTATTAAGTGCCAGAAGAAACTGCTATTAAATACATTGGTGATATAAAATTTTCTTTTGGGCTCAACACTTTTGAAAAAATTTGGTATTTCCAATCTCATTATTGTATCGATAAAAGGGCCGATTTTGGGTAAATCCTCTAAAATATCACTTTTTACCAATTTTAGCCATTGCTTTGCTTTTTCCTTTT
>CAZPNF010000079.1:0-7534 GCA_964587715.1 uncultured bacterium
TTCTAATTGCAATAAAGATGATTTTTGCCAGATAGAATAAGCGGAGTGTACATTAGGGTGTTTTGCGTGGGGAACCGTATTATTAATAGAAACGAGGATAATCATTACGGATAAGCCAAAATCAAATCTTGACTTCAAGTTAATGTCATTCACTTACAGAGTACGCGATTTTATTTTTCCCCGTATGAAGATTCTAAGGGAAGTGAGGATAAAACCAGGATTTCAGGTACTCGATTACGGGTGTGGGCCCGGAAGTTACGTAGTTCCTCTTGCAAAGTTGGTGACTTCCTCGGGGCAAATTTATGCTCTTGACATTCATCCCCTCGCGGTTCAGGCAGTTCAAAAAATCGCATCAAAAAAACAACTGACAAATGTGAAAACAATTTGCTCCGATTGTGAGACAGGACTGTCGGAGAGCAGTATTGATGCTGTGCTTTTGTACGATATATTCCATGATTTGAGCAAACCCGATAGAGTTCTTAATGAACTCCACCGTGTGTTAAAGCCAGATGGGATTATGTCCTTCAGTGATCACCACATGAAAGAGGACGAAATTATACCAAAAATAACAAAAAATGGATTGTTTAAATTATCAGTAAAGGGAGAAAAGACGTACAGTTTTTTGAAAGAAAAATAGTTATAATCCTTTTAAGAGTATAAGTGATGAAAACTCAATATCATTTTTTGTTTACAGATTAGTAAACTCGATGATGCAGAAAAATAACTCTGGCAAAGTTTTAAACATAAGAAAAGCTTTTCCAGATGATGCAAAATATTTTGCTAATCTTGTTCTTGAGTCTGCCTCTTCTTTTTTCCAAATGCTGTATGGTAGCAAAGTCAATGCTATATTGAAGAGTTTATTTGTAAAACCTGGTAATTTGTTCAGCTTTCAGCATGTCTATTTTGCAGAAGTTGACGGCAAAAAGGCCGGGATGATTCTGGGATACGATTGGATTTCAAAAAAGCATTAAGATTGTCCCACTGGATTTCTATTGATGAAACACACGAGGATCGATTTTATCAAAAAGTTTCCTCTTCTATTAAGAGCCATGACTGCAACTGGATGGGTTTGTGAGGAAGAATATTACATTAGTAACATTGCTGTTTTCCCGGAATATAGAGGAATGGGTATAGGAACAGGTCTGATGGCCAGAGTTGAAGATGACACAAAGAGAAAAGGTTTGAAGAAAACAGCACTGGATGTAGAGATGGAAAATTTGGGTGCAATAAAACTCTACCAACGACTTGGGTACCGAATAATCAAGGAATCATCCGTGAAGCTTGCTGGAAAGTTGTTTCGTTTTTATAGAATGGACAAGAAACAATGACGATAACTAAAATAAATTGGTCAGTTGTTTTTCTGTTTGTGGTGATTCAGGCTGCCAACTTATCTTTTGCCCAATCATCTGAAACCAAACCTTTAAACAAAAATTACTGGAAAGGGTATATTTCAGATACAAAGAATATTCTGGCATCACCGCTGCACTGGAAAAGATCGTATTGGGTAAAGACTTCGCTAATACTTGGAATAACGGCCGGGCTGTACATCCGTGATCAAAAAATACAAAATTGGGTGCAGAGAAATCGGAATGATACAAGCAACAAAATTTCCAGATTTACCAAGCCTTTTGGTGATGGCAAATACACTTTACCACCTCTTTTTATGTTCTATTTTTATGGCTATTTTTTTGAAGATGATAGAGCCCGAAGGACTGCAATGCTGAGCTTAGAGAGTTTTGTGATCTCCGGTGTTTTTACATCATTCATAAAATTCGCTGGACATAGACACAGGCCCAACACCGGTGATCCATCCAATAGGTGGGACGGCCCCAATTTCTCTGTCTCAAATTTGTCTTTTCCTTCTGGACATTCGTGTTCTGCATTTGCAATAGCAGTTGTGATTGCATCAGAATACAGAAACAAGATTTTTGTCCCTGCATTGTCTTACAGTATTGCAACGCTGACTGCTCTCTCAAGAGTCAACGACAATGCCCACTGGGCTTCCGATGTATTTTTTGGCTCTGTTATTGGCTATTTTACAGGCAGAGCAATTGTCAGTCTAAATGCTAACAAAGGGGATGAGAAGCTTACGGTCTTTCCTGTTATAGATGATGGATATGCTGGTCTATTACTAAGATATAAATTCTCAGTTGAGTAGCAATATAATGGGAGGTAATTGATATGGCTTTTAAAACACTTTTTCTTGCTCATACACCTGATGCAGACCCTGAGAAACACAGGTGTTTAATTGAAACGTCTAAGTACAAGCTCTTTGTAAGATTAGTAAAGAATCAAGCTCAAGCAGTTGATGTGTGCAGAACACTTGTCAAAGAAGAATCAATTCACTCGGTTCTCCTGTGCCCGGGATTTACTCACAGAGATATTGCAGAAATATCAGAGGCAGTCGGACCTAATGTAGGTGTGTCTGTGGCCAGAGGAGATGGTCCAAGCAGTAGAATTGCAATAGAGGTAATGAAAAGAGAGGGCTGGTTCTCAGAGAAATAATGAATCCACTCCATGAGGGTTGGGTCGAGAGGGGAGGATTTCCCGTTTCCAAAAGTCCCTACCCTGCTGCAGGACAACGGGTGTTAATTGTATCCCTCTGCATTTTCAGGGATTATCAAAAAGAGAAAAAGAATTGAGCACTTATATTTTAATGAAGATACTTGAATCTGCTCCAAGTAGATATGACAGGGGTATTCGCATTCTCACACTATGGAGATTGGATAAAGCTTATGCTCGTTTGGTATCTTACATAAAAAAAGGGCAGAGGGTCCTTGACATAGGCTGCGGCACAGGTGCATTGACACTCAGGGCTGCAGAGATTGGTGCAAAAGTGAAAGGGATCGACGTCAGTTCTCAAATGCTTGAGATCGCAAAGAAACGGACAATTGTGGCAGGTCTTACACAAAACATAGAGTTACCCGAGATGGGAGTTGCTGAACTGGGGAGTGAAGAGTCGGAAAGCTACGATGTTGTAATGGCAGGTCTTTGTTTTTCTGAATTAAGTGAAGATGAAATAGTTTTTACTCTTGGAGAAATAAAAAGAATATTGAAACCTGACGGTCTTCTTCTTATTGGAGATGAAGTAAGACACGGAAATATCTTAAAAATAATATTTAACTGGCTGATACGATTTCCTCTTGTTATCATTACATATATGCTTGCACAAACTATCACAAGAGCTGTAAAGAATTTACCAGATAAGATAGCAGAGGCTGGTTTTTTAATAGAATCGGTCAAGTTAAATAAGATGGAAAATTTTATAGAGGTGGTAGCAGTAAAGCCTGCGAAAGGTTACAAATGATCAAATTTATTTTTATAAATGTAATTGGGACATTGTTTAGAGGTTTCCCTTTTCCCTGTAAGAGAGGTTTGATCAAAATAGGCAACCCTGATAGAAGTTCACCCGTTCTTCTGACCTGCAATTATCATTTGACTGTAGAAAGAGTAAAGAGAGCATTGAAAGGGATAGATTGTTATCTTCTCGTTGCCAATAGTAGAGGGATCAATGTATGGTGTGCTGCTGCTGGGGGACATTTCACAAATCACGATGTGATTTCAGTTTTAAAAACAAGTGGGATTGAAAAACTTACCGATCGGAGAGATGTAATCCTTCCCCAACTCGCTGCTGTTGGGATTGAGTCTAAGGTTATTAAGAAAAAGACAGGATGGAAAGTAACCTGGGGGCCTGTTTATGCCAAAGATATCCCTTCTTTTATAAAAAATAACTTCATAAAAACTCCAGAGATGCGGGAGGTTAGATTCCCCCTGGTCCAGCGGATTGAGATGGCCCTCATGTGGGCATTTCCCTTCTCTATTATCACATGCCTTTTAACAGTTTCCTTCTGGCGTGAGATGTTTCTGCCTTTGAACATTCTTGTCTGGATCCTGCCGTTTTTGATCTTTCTCTTTTTTTCTTTTTATTCTAAGTGGCTTAGTCCAAAGAAAAAGGGGACGAGTTTCAGCAAATATACTATCATTTTTGATTTCAGCCGTGTCCCTTTAATCCTCTGGGGAGTTTTTATCTCTTGTCTCATAGTTTATTCCATTTTGACAGGTAATGTTGCTGTGGGATTCATTTCCCGTTGGAGCTTCTTTTCACTTTTCATTATTCTTTTGATAAGTATTGATTTGATGGGCAGTACTCCACTGTACAAGAGCAGTTTGCACGAAGAAAGATGGTTAAAAGTTTTTCTTGATGTGGAAAAATGTAGAGGGGCAGGTTTCTGTGAAGAGGTCTGTCCAAGAAACTGCTACGAAGTGGATAGAAGCACTCGTATTACAAAAATGGTCAGGGCAGACCGTTGCGTTCAGTGCGGTGCATGCATTGTGCAATGTCCCTTCGATGCACTTTCTTTTAGGAGTCCGAATGGCAAAGTTATACCTCCAGAAACCCTCAGAAAATTCAAATTAAATCTCATGGGTAAACGTCTTGCAAAAGTAGGAGGGTAACAGATATTAGAGAAAAGTTTTATTTTTTTCTTGACATTAGCATGATTGTTTATTATAATTTACTTGTGTTGAGAATTATCTGTTAAGCTTTGTTTTTCCTCCCTGGTTTTACATCTTTGGCGCGGCAGTTTAGTCTATTCCTCGGAGGTTGCTTATAACTTTGTCGGAGGAGGCAGATGGTTTTATTGCCCCTGTGACGGGTGACCTGAACATCGTGTCAACTATAAAGACTAATCCGTGTGGCATTAGCTTTAGCCAATGTATTTAATAATATATCGAAACAAATCCTGTTCGTGCAGGATTAGTAGAAAATCCAGAAGGATGGAAATGGTCATCAACGAAAGCAAGAAGATATCAAGATGGTTTGGTACCAGATGGTTTTGATATACCTGTCTTAATGAAGTAATATATGAGAATGAATTGGACAGTGTTCATTGAAACCAAAGAGGGTGAAAGAAAGAAGGTCAGCCCATCTGGCACGGCCTAAAGGCACGTGCCACACGTATGATTGTATTAGGGTCACCCGTCGGAAACAAAGCGCCTTTTCATCTGTAGATTTGAAAATTGCATAACGATCTCCTTTCGTTGTGTTAAAAATATGATGGGACTTACATTTTACGGATGGAAAGGCACATTTAAAACAATTGATTTATAGAATGTAGAAATCGTTAGCTTTTAAAAGAAATACGACATGAAGCCTTTTGGTGATTACATAAAGAATAAAAAAGAATTACTTATTAAATATGAGAATCTTACAGGTTTTATAAGAAAATACGATCCAATAAAACTTATTACACAATTAACATTAACATACCTTTTTTATCCAGCAAAACCAGGTGAAGAGTTTAAACCGGAATATGATGAAATACATAAATGGTCACGTTGGATTGAATTTATTGCTGGTTATTTATTATCATTTGAGTATCAAAATAACAGGGAATTATTTGTTGATGGAGAAGTATTAAATAAACTTGAAAAATTACTTAATGAATATTTTGATTTGATTGTTCGTTATTATCATTCATTGCCAAGTGTCGAGGGTGAAGAAAAAGAACATAATTTATTGTTACAAATCAAGTTCTATACTCTTTATGTCAGGGGGGATACATTTCCAAAGAAACAAATTACTCAAGCAAAAGAGCTCTATAAGTTACATGATAAATACTTTAAAAAAAATTATGGTTTTACAATAAACGATGCTATTGAAATATGCCAATCAATCACAAATGAATATATTGAAAGAGTTAACAGAATTTCAACGACTTGTAAAGAAGAGGCTAAAGAACTTACAAATAAACAAATAACACAAGATCCTACATTAAAAAATATTAATGAAAAACTTGAAGCCTCTAATTTTTGCAAATTATTCTTTTGTATGTCAGACGAACATCTAGGTTTTGATTTAGATCAGTTAATCACCTTTTCCGGTTTGAGTAGAGCAAAATGTTCAGCTTTTTTAGATAGGTTAAGTCAACCATTTGGTTATAAAAATAATATGTTTCCTGATTCATATAAAGATCCTTTAACTGCTCCCTTTGATTATAATACTTTGTACGAAAGGCCAATAATTAAAAATAGAAACAAATATTTTTTAACTAATGCGGCAGTGGTACCTTCCGTCTTATTAAATACATTTCATTACGATATAATAAAAGATAGTTCATATAAAGAAAACTATAATGATGCAAGGGGCAAATGGCTAGAACATAGAACTGCAAATTCATTTAAAAAAATATTTAATGATCATGATGTAATATTAAATCCGTTATACCCAAATAAAGAAGAATTGGCCGATGTTATAATACTGTATGACAGAAAAATATTCATCGTTCAATGTAAATCAAAAAGTTTGAGATTTGAATCAAAAATTGGTACTAACTATAATCAATTAAAAGATGATATTAATAAAGGTATTAAGTCTTCATTTACACAGGCTATAAAGGCACGGGATTATCTATTAAACAATAAAATGCCGAAAATTTTTTATGATAATAGAATGATAAAAATAGATACAAGTCAAGTAACAGATATTTTCTTATTTAGTGTTACTTTTGGTTATTATCAGTCGTTATTAACAAAATTAACGTATCTTGATACTACATTAAATTTATTTCAAAGTAATGATTTCCCTTGGGCTATTGCTATTTCTGATCTTGAAGTCATTACAGAAATATTAGAAATGCCTTCAGAATTTATTCACTATACAAAACAGCGGCTTAAAATAGAGAAAGAAAAGTTTGACATACTTGCAGATGAAGTTGATCTGTTAAATTTTTACTTAGAACAAGGCTTAAATTTCAATCGTGGTGATTTCAGGAAATACAATAGTATTTGTTTAACAGGATTTTCAACTGAAGTTGATCAATATTTTTTTGATCGATATGAAATGAATAAAAATGCCATTAAACCCAAAAGGGAATTTCCAGATAATTTTATTAATTATTTAAGTGAAATAGAAGGGTTTAATTATGCTTATAAAAGTGACTGTATCGATAAACTTTTAATGTTAGATTATAATCAGCAAAAGAGTTTTATTGATGGAATTAATAAAGTTAAGGATTCAAAATTAAAAGAAAAGAAATTCAAAGTTGTAAATCTTCATGACTCTAAACAAGATATCGGTTTCTCTTTTGTTTTATGTACTGCTAATAATAATATAGAGAAAATATATCAACAAGTATTTACATATATAACCTTAATCAAGTATAAATCAAAATGTACAAACTGGATTGGGCTTGGTCTTGATACATGCAGTAAGAAGTTAGTAGATATTTCAGTTTATTTATCATTTGAGTGGTATGAAGATGAAGTAATGGATAAAATGGCTGACGATAATATAAACTATATTAAAAGCTAACACAATGCAGCACGGGATGCAAACGGCTCATTTTTTCTATTCAGGTCGCTTATGCTTTGGACGCAAACAGCTTCCATTAACTGCTTTACAGTGCGGACGCTATCGCGTCCGTTTGGTCAGTCTGGTTTTCTTCGTGGACGGTTACTGTTGTTGGCGCGCGGTTATGATTAACTACTTGCTCAAAGTCAAGTAAAAAATAGAGTAATTTTTCGATATTTGTTC
>CAZPNF010000080.1:0-7530 GCA_964587715.1 uncultured bacterium
TGGATTCAGACTTTTCGTAACGCGAAGGACCTCCATCCCATCTATTGGCTTCATTTTTAAATCGGTAATCACAAGATCAAAAAACTGCATTTTGAGCTTTTCAACTGCTTCCTGACCGTCGGCCGCTTCCACTACCCGATACCCCACTTTTTTCAGAAAAAGAGAAAGGGTTGAACGAACGGATTTTTCATCATCGACCAAAAGAACATCTACCATAATTATAGGCCTCTTTAGTTATTAAATTTTTTCTTGTTTCCTACGCACAGGTAAAATAACAGAAAATGTTGTCCCCTTACCCACCCTGCTTTCCACACTGATTTCTCCACCGTGCTCATTTATAATTCGCCTACAAATAGCCAGCCCCATCCCTGTTCCTTTTTCTTTTGTAGAGTAAAAGGGTTGGAAGATTTTGGTAATTTCATCTTCTGGTATCCCAACGCCAGAATCAGTAACCATCACATGTACTACATCTTCTGACATCTTTTTCTCTCGCTGGGTCTCAATTGTCAGCACACCATCCTCATCCATCGCATCCAGACTGTTCATGACAAGATTAGTAATCACCTGCTGAATCTGATGTTTATCTAATGAAATAGGTGGTATATTATTCTCGTAATGTTCTACCAATCGTATTTTTTTGCCCTTCCAGTTTTTATACCGGTTTACAACATCACTGAGAAGCCTGTTAATATCCTCTTCGTGGAAAGAAGGTTTTTTAGGGCGAGCAAACTGCAAAAAATCATCTACGATAGCAGCTAAGTGATCAGATTCTTCCTTAACTACATCCAACAATTGCTGACCTTCCTGGGAAAGCTGCGGTTCATCTTTCAGTAAACTTACAGAAGTTGTAATAGCCACAAGAGGGTTGCGAATCTCATGAGCAATCCCCGCAGACAGCTCTCCAATAGCAGCTAAACCTTCACTTCTGAAAAGCCGGCGCTCCAGCTCTCGCTGGTGGGTCATGTCGATCAGCGATACAAATATTTCTGAAGAATCCGGGATGTTAGCGGTTGTAATATGTACCTGCTTTACAATTCCGTTTTTATCCACAAATTGCCCTTCCCAACTCTGAGGCGGCATTTTAAGTTTTGCAATGACAGCTTTCTTTGTCCATTTACTGTTTATCAGAAAGGAAACAAATGTTTCTTTCCCCACAAGTTCATTTTTAGAGTAACCACTTAATTTCTCAAAAGCATGGTTCACTAGACGAAATTGATGGTTCTCATCAAAAATAGCAAGACTGGTACCTGCAGCTTCAAAAAGTGTTCTGTACCTTTCTTCAGAAGTTTTTATACGTTCATAAAGCTGGGCATTTTCAATCGCAATAGACGATTGTTCAGCCACACTTATCAGCGTTTTTACATCTTCCTGCTCAAAAGCCTGATCTGTCACATAAAAAACTCCTATCACTCCCACTGCATTTTCACCACTAAGGATAGGTACATATCCGAAACTCTGGACCTTAAGCCCCTTCAACCATTTCTTTAAATCTTCATCTTCTATATCCTCTACAAACTGATAAACCATGGGTTTCTGTTTAACAATTGCCATTACAGCAGGATTTTTCGATGAAGCCGTTACTGAATAGGTAGAAAATATTTCTCTGGCTTTCATCCCCATTCCAAAACCAACTTTGCCCTGGAGGACTTTGTTTTTTTCATCCACTAATCCAATCCATGATTGATCAAAACCAAGTGACTGGACCAAAACTTTTGTAATATCCTGAAGAACCTCATTCAATGTTCCCAATTGCCTTGTAACAGTAATGGCTCTACTTATAGCAACAAAACGACGAGCCCGCATGGAAGCCTGCTCATAGAGAAGAGCATTATGAACAGCTATTCCAATCCTGCTGCCCAGTTCAGAAAAAAGCTCTTTTTCTTCTGAAAAACTGTGTGGAACTTTAAAATAAATTCCCAACACTCCAATAACTTCTCCAAAACTGAGAAGTGGAACACCAGCATAAGAGGCAAGCTTTTCTTGCTTAACTATTTCATCATCAATTCTTTTATCGCCTTTAAGAGACTCCAGGAAAACTGGTTTACCTTTTTCAACAACACAGCCTGCCAAACCTTCACCTTTTTGAAGTATTCCAGTACCAATCATATCAGGAGAGAGACTTCGCGGCGCTTTCAGGAAAAGATTTTTTCCCTCCTGATTGAGAAGATAAACCTCTATGCCTGAAACATCCTCAAAAACCTCATTCAGTCTCTCCACTGCTGTGCTTAAAACCTCCTCTAATTGGAGGCTTTGGTTCACCGCAGAGGCCAAAGAGTTAATAACTGCTAAATTTCGATACAGTTCTCTCCCTCCCTCTCCTTCCACTTCCTTTTCGTCAACCGTTCCCATCAAAATCACCGCTCCATACACTATGTCATTCTATAACAATGACTACCTCTACCAAACCTAATTATTAGTGATTTTTGTGCTGTTTTAAAAAAATCCTATCTTCAAATTCCTTAAATTCTATAGAAAAGTTTTGGAATAAATCTAACCGCCCTAAGATAATCGGGACTTCATCTATTAACGCCTATCCTATTCACTACGATTTGTTATATCAAATTCTAATCCAATTGTTTCTCCCACTGAATACGGAATCAATGAAATGTCAGCACCTGAATCAAAATGGGAATTCAATCATACAACTAAATCCTTATTCATGGATTGGACCTTATAAATATAGGGTTCCTTACCGTATTTCTCAGCTTCATCAAGTACTTTTTTGAAATCGTTGCCATGTGATATTATAGATTCTTCCACTATAGCTATGTACTCTCCAGAGTATTTAGCCTCTATTTCTGGATGCATTAGTAACCAATTATATTCTTTAGGTAACATGAATGTATCCTCCTAATTATTTAAAACCAATCTACAGGACAGAAAAGATCTGCAAAAGATTCTATTATTAACGGCTTGTTCTTTAATGATCTAATAGATCTAAACCCTACCCCAACTATAAATAATCCGACCAATGTACCAAATAAGCAGCATCAACACACCAATAGATAATACAAACGGTGTCTTCTTTTCTTTAGGAATTCTAACAATTTCTTCGGAAGCCAAATAAAAAAGATAAATACCATAGAAAACAGCAAAAACAGTCAATATAGAAATTCTTGGAAGAATATTTAGTATGCTTGAAATGAGATAGGGTGTCCAAGCAATAAACGAAATTTTAAGTCCATCAATTGGACTTTTTATTCCACCGAAAGTTGGAGACACTGCACTTGCAATATAACCCGTTAGCCATATCCCAAATACAATAAAGAAATAAAAGATTAAGGATATCAAGAATGATTTCCCAAATGAGAATTGATATGAACCCCACCAACCCAGAAAAGTTGCAACAGCAGGAATCACACATAAAATTAACAAATATTCACGGAAAATCTTTTCAATACTTATCTCCTCGGATTTAAGCGATATCACTGCCGCCTTAGGATTGAACAAAATTTGCGTTACCAATTCGTATAGTTTTTTCATCTCGCACCTCCTTTCAATTATCCTGTTCGTTTAATAATATGATATCCCAAGCTGGTCTTTACTATTCCACTTACCTCGCCTACTTTCAGACGAAAAACCGCATTCTCAAAGGCAGGGAGAAAATCTCCCCTACCGAATCTTCCCAGATCTCCTCCCTTGGCACCGCTTGCTTTATCGATAGAATACTTCCGGGCCAGTTCTTCAAAACTTGCCCCCTGCCTCAATTGATTCAAAATCTGTTTAGCTTCCGCCTCTGTCTCTACCAGAATGTGACTTGCCATTACAGCAAACCCGTAAACTTCTGTGGAGTCTGCAGTCAAAGAATTTCTCCACATCCATCCTGTAAATTGTACTTTTACCCAATTGGGTCTTCTCTCCAGAACCTCCACTTTTGTACCAGCCAGAACTTCCCCAATTTTAGCACCGTTTGGTTTTAGGCGTACGTTTTCTTTCATTTCCTTTACATACAACTGTCCTGCCTGGCCAAACAATTTAACATTAAAAAGTAAAAGCATAACCAGTAACCATCCAATCCGTTTCATTCTATCAGACCTCCTTAAATATATTGATTCATTTCATCTTGAAAATAATCAATTTCATTGTAAATTTCAAGTTTTTTCATCTAAGCAATTTATTTAACTAACTTAGCCACCTCTTTAAATTCATCGGTTCCTGCCCGCTCCAGAATTTCAAAAAGAACCATTTCCGTAGTCACCACATCAATTCCATGAAGAGTCATCCTACTAAGAGCTGTCTCATAGTCTATATCTTTCCGCGAAGAAACAGCATCTCTGACAACATTAACCATAAAACCTTTATCAACAAGATCCATTGCTGTCTGCCATACACAAATGTGGGTCTCAATACCGCAGAGAACTAACTGGTCAACTTTTTTTGAACGGAACGAACGTACCAATCCTTCTATCCCGCAACAACTGAATGTGAGTTTCTGCTGAATTTCCACTTCTCCCAGAACCTTTTTTATTGGGGTAACAGTCTTCCCTATTCCTTCCGGGTACTGCTCTGTAACAAAAACAGGCCGTTGAAAAATTTTGAACCCTTTAATTAACTTCACTGTATTTTCTACAACCTGGTCTTGATGAGCCATCACCTTGAGGAGCTTCTGCTGAATATCAATAACAAGAAGTCCTGCACGATTTCTGTCTAACAAAATTGGATTTCGAGACATGAGTATTCCTCCATTATAGTATTGCAAGTAAAATTGTTTTTTTGAACAAAAATATATCCCTTTGAATTTTGTAAATAATTTACCTCAAAATTAAAATTCAAAAATCAAATAGCAAAATCACAAATAAAAATGTAAAATTATCTTTTATCTTTGCCATGTCATTTTACATTCTGGTATTTGATTTTTATATTATTAAATAGCTTGCAATTTTACCGCAATAGTTTTAGAAATCCCAACCAAAGAAAAATTGTGTAAATGTTTTGGGATAGACCTTCTTGAAATTTGTTTTTTTCCCAACATCCAATCGAAGGACGAGATAGCCTCCTAATCGAAGGCGTATTCCAAAACCAAAACTCCCCTTCAGATCACCAAATTTCGTATCCCAGACATTCCCTGCATCCATAAAGAGGGCTCCCCTGATGGAACTGAATCCAATTCCACCGAAAGGAAAACCCAGGTAGAACTGATCAATAAATGGGAAGCGGAATTCGTTGGAAACTAAAAACAATTTTGGCCCCCAGAGAGACCAGAACTTATATCCCCTTAGATCCCACGACCCTCCCATAAAAAATGGAAGTATATCCTTGCCTTTACCATTGTTAAATTCTCCCCACACACGGACGGCGTGGGACATACGATAGCTAATACGAAAATACTTCCGGAAATCGAACATTACAGTGGTAAAGTTCACATTGGAATGCTGGACATCAACAGTATTGCCAAGAGTAATATTGTACCTTTCGCCATCTAACGGTCCAGTAGGTCCCCAGAGAGAATTATCCTTGGTAAAAGACAGAAAATTAGATACAAGAAATGCCTTTCTGGGTTGATCTAAGCCGTACCAATCTTTTTCAGAATGCCTGATATTAATACTGGTTTCTATACGCTCAAACTTATTCAAAGGATAACTCACTGAGCCAACTCCTCCGTACCTGTTCTCATAAAAATATCCTTCGTAATAATTAAAGTAACGTCCTGCCAGCCTGTAAAGCCCTAAAGCGAAATTTGCTCTTCTGCTGAGATCTACCCGGGTTACGGCAAAATTAAAACTATTCCAGAATTCAGACTGTGTTCGAGCGTTGTTGAAAAGAAAAAAGTAATACTGTTTGTCTCCCAACATATCAGAAACAGCCAATTGTCCACCACCAATAGTTCCATAAATTGGGTCCTGGATTATTTGACTCTGAGCAAAATCAAGACTGAATTTTCTTTTATATCTCATTTTACTGGAACGTATACCACCACTAATTCTGGAAAACCTCCACACTCCTGAGGGTTTCACCAGAGTATCAGCTACTTTCACTGGAGTACTGTTCAATTTTTTGATGACATTAGAAAAGAAACGAATCTGAAAACTAAAATTTTCAAAAGACGTAAGAAGCAAACTCAGACTATCTGTCCAGCACGGATAGAAACCACCTGTGGCAAAATGTGTTAATTGTTTCAAGGACGCAGGTTTTACCACATCTCGACCAGTATCGTAGAGAGAATAAACCGGAGAGCGCTTTCCCTCTTCTCTTTTCATCCCACATTCTACTACCCAGATGTTGGAAACACCATCTCTGTCGCTTGAGAACGCTATAAAACGCCCATCCGGTGACCATGTAGGAAATCCATCGTGATACGGGCCAAAAGTAATATAACGTATTTGCGAATTATTAACATTATAAAGAAAAAGATTTGTATATCCCTTCTTCCCCAGATCTGTTCTATCCGAGCTAAAAACTAAAAAATGTCCGTCTGGCGACCAGTCAGGGTCCTGATCATTATAAAAATCATTGGTGAGACGGGTGATTTTTCCACTCTTTATATTGAGAATATAGATGTCCTTCTTACCTGCTAAATCTAATCCGGCTATAGCTATGTAAGTCTCATCGGGTGACCACGCTGGTGAGAAAAGAGAAGTAACCCCGGGGAATTTGTACTTCCCAACAATTTTCTTTTCGGAAATACTGAATATGAAAAGAATATCCTGCGGACCGCTTTTCGCCACGAAAGCTAACCTTCCACGTGGATCAACGTCAATCCGACTTTTCTGAAGGTGAAAAGACTCGAATTCTGATGTTTTTTCTCCCTGAACAAGAATCACAGGTTTTTCCTTTTTATAATCTACCACTGGTTTCTGATAAATGCTGGAGTAACCATTTCTGTTGGCCACAAAAACCACCATGGGTATCTTCCCATCCCGATAAAAAGCAGGGAGAGCATTAAAACCTCTTTCAGTAATTCTGGTTGTTACCATGCTGGCCAGGTCTTCCTTTTCCATTAATGGATAGATAGATTTTTTCAAATAATAGAACCATTCTTCATTCAATTCCCGGTAGTCTTTCCCTATTGTCATTTTCATTATATGAGAAAAATCTTCCCCTTTCCAGATATTACTGAGCAAATCAAGAATCTTTTCCTCGCCATATTTTTCAGAAATAAACTTGATAATCGCCTGCCCTTCTTTATACATGAGAAAAGTACCCAGAATTCTTGACATTTGATTAATGGGTACAAGGGTATTATTCAACACACCATCTCTTATGATCATTTCTCCCTCAGAACTCCATCCTTCAGACCAGTACTCTGCAAGTCCCTCTGTAAACCAGAGAGGAACACCCCTATTCTGAAAAATACGATGGTCTTTTAGAAGACGTTCCAGATAACTTCTTTGGAAAACGTGCACTAACTCGTGACGTATTACTCTCCTAAATTGTGGGAGTGAACCATCACATGGCACAACCACTCTTCCTTTAATGAATTCAAAAAAACCTCCAATGCCCGGAGAAACCAAATACGGTAAAGTGTTGGTTTCTTCAAAATGAAAATGGGAACTGTAAAATACTAACGGAATCCTTCTCTCCCGAAAAAGT
>CAZPNF010000081.1:0-7379 GCA_964587715.1 uncultured bacterium
CCCGGGTGATCCAGGGTGACGATCGGAATACTCAGGTATCGGATATGTGGCTGGTAGACGCCGATTATCTGCGGCTGCGTCACATCGAGTTGGGATACACAGTTCCTCAGGAACTCATTCAAGGTGCGGGAATTCAGTCCCTCCGGTTCTACATTGCTGCTGAGAACCTTTTCACAATCACTGGATACTCGGGATTTGATCCTGCCATTGATTTCGGCACCCTGTTCAGCCGCGGCGTTGACCGATCGCCCTATCCGGTACCTCGTCAGTTTATTACAGGTTTACAAATAGGATTATAAAAAAGGAGAATAAATCATGAGAATTAAACAGGTTTCGATATTTATATCCATAATTCTCCTCGGTTTGATGATTACCGCTTGTGAGAAAAACTTTTTAGATCTCACTAATCCGAATCAGATGACAAAGGAGAGTTACTGGCGGAATGCCGAGGATGTAGAAGCGGCGTTGACAGGAACTTATGCACTGCTGCAGCAGCAGTGGTGGGGGGGGTACTGGGCTCCCGGGGAATTTTTCATGTCCCTGGAGGTTATGAGCGATCTGACCCAAACGGATAACCTATTTTATCCCATTGGTAGTGGCGGGCTTGATTCGTACAATGCCACGCCTACCATGTACCCGACCCGTTATTTCTGGCAGGAATTTTACAAGATGATTTTCGCAGCCAACCAGGTTATTGAAAATACGCCTAATGTACCAGGTCTGACTGAAGATCAGGTCAATTCCTTTGTAGCTGAGGCAAAATTCTTGCGGGCTTACGCCCATTTCCAGCTGCTGAAACTGTACGGAAACATTGTCCTGGTAACTGAAGTTCCGCCCACACCTGATGATTTCTATAAACCGCAGTCATCACCGGAGGCGGTCTATGCTCAGATAGAGGCGGATCTGCAATTTGCTAAACAGTATTTGCCTCAGCAGTGGGCAGAAGAATGGTTGGGCAGGGCCACAAAAGGCGCGGCTGCTGCGTATCTTGGTAAAGTGTATTTGTTCCAGAAGAAATGGCCACAGGCTGAGACAGAATTTAATGCGGTTGCAGGAATGGGTTATGCTCTGGTTGATGACATATACTCAATGTTCAATGGTCTGAATGAGTTTAGTTCCGAGTCGATCTTTGAGATCAACTACACTGCAGACCGACCTGCCGGTCGGATCGAGTCCCAATCGCTTGTGCCGAACTTCAATGACTGGCTGGGTCTCTATCCCTCACAGCATCTGAAAGAACTCTTTATGGACGATACCACTGCTATGGGCGAACCGAGCAAACGGACCTTTGCTTCCGTCGTGTTTAATCATCCCGAGTCGGATATTTGGTACTTCGATGGGAAAACTTTCGAAGAATACTTTGGCCCTGACGAAGAAAGAATCTTCTATAAAAAGTATGATTACTACGATGCCGGCACTGATCCATACTGGTATGCAAGTGTAGGGACCAATTATGTCCTGATGAGATACGGTGATGTTCTTTTAATGCTTGCAGAAACGCTAAACGAGCAGGGTAACACAGCCGAGGCGATTACGTACGTGAATCAGGTACGTGACCGTGCCGGTGTACCTACTATTGGTGCTGGCATGTCTCAAACTGACCTGCGCAATCATATCCGTGAGGTAGAACGACCCCTGGAACTTTGTAACGAAATGGGCAGGTTTTTTGATCTTGTTCGCTGGTATAAAGATGAAGGCGGCGTTCAGGCAGCGCTTCAGGCCAATGATGCACCCAATTGTGCTCAGTTCAACGACGGTGTTGACGAAATCTGGCCTCTTCCTGTCACCGAAATTCAGTCGAATCCCGAAGTTGTACAGAATCCTGGCTATTAGTTCTCTCCTCCTCCTAATCGAGAGCTAAGCTCAGCACATCCAGAATCGGTTGTTTAATTCTGGATGTGCTGTTTTTGTATCTTCACCGTTGGAATTTTACTGCAACTGGACTCTGGCAAATTTTGTCAAAATCCAGTTGTAAGAAAAATGGGTACTGTTTTACAGCAGCGATTGATTTTGAATGATTGCTGTAAGGTAATTTCATTGGTGCTGAGTAGATGAGAGCCCTGCTCTCATCTTAAGAATTAGATATGTACTTTTCTTTTATCCCGATTTTATCGGGATTTTAGAAAGAAAAGTACTAGTTAATATAGGGGTAGAATGAAACTCAAAAAGTTAAGGCTCAAAAGGGATAAAAGGCTTACGCCTCAAATCCCTGTCCTTAAGGTAGGGAGGTCATCTCTGGAAGATATGGCATCCCTTAAATAGCAATCGTTCCAGAGACCACTTCGTTTATCTCTGGAACGATCTTGGGAAGAACGGGATCAAAGTAATAATAATAGAATGATTGAAGATAAAAGAAATCGCCTTTTTGTCAGCCGAGGCTTAAATTAGATTTGAATCAAAGATGAAGGGGAGGGCATTTAAAAAAAGTGGCATAGAATTCTTTAATGATTCAACTTTGCAGTAACATTGAAAGGAGGTTACAAATGGGAATTAAAAATTATTGTTCACCAAGCTTTTTATTTTTCTCTATTGTTTTTTCAGGATTAATTTTGATATCGTTCAGTCAGGTGAAAGCTCAGCCTGTCTCGAAAAGTAAAGTGCAGAGGAGTTTGACTACTGAACTCAAAATGTACAAGGGCAAAGTCACGTTATTCATAAATGGAAAGCCTCACGACGGGCTCTTCTGCTCTGTAAGGTCTCCTTACATGAAAAATTTCATAGATGCCGGCTACGACATATTTGACACTCATCCTTGCACACCTCACGGTTGGGTAGGGGAGAACAAATACGACTATACAGAAACAGACAAATATATTGAAGCCTATTTGAAACAAAAGCCTGATGTAAAGTTAATTTTAAGATTCTGGTTTGGTTATCCCAGAAATTTCTGGTGGGCGGTTAAACATCCTGAGTACTGCATTGTTCCGAGAGTGAGAGACAAGGGAAGAAAAATGCCGTCCTATGCTTCTTTGAAGTGGCGTAAAGAAGCCGGTGAGGCACTCTATCGTGTTGTAAAACATGTAGAAGAAAAATACGGCAACAATATCGTGGGGTATGTTCCTGGAGGTGGTAGCTGCGGTGAATGGTTTCAGTGGTACGCTTATACAGAAGATAAAGACAGGTTTACTAAAGGCTATGAAATGGGCGACTACAGTGAACCAATGAAAAAAGCCTACAGGAAATTTGTTAAGGAAAAATACAAAACTGTTGAGAATATGAACCGGGTTTGCGGCACAAGTTTTAAATCTTTTAATGAACTTGAACTGCCCGATGTTAGTCAACGCTTAAATGCTAAAATCGGTCATCTGCGAGATATCAAAAAAGAGCAGCAGGTTCTGGATTACTACGAAATATTTAACCGCCAGGTTTTAGAGACACAAATCTACTTTGCAAAGAAAACAAAAGAAGCCTGTAATGGTAAAAAAGTAGTTGGAGTGTTTTACGGTTATCAGTGGCTTGTGCAGCCGAGAGGAGGTGTCTCCCCTGCCCGCAGTGGGCATGTCCATCTGGATGAGGTAATTTCTTGTCCATATGTGGATTACATAATAGCACCGTATCATTATTCTTTCCGACAGCTTGAAGGTGTGATGTCTGGCCAGGGTGTGGTAGCCAGTGTGATACGCCGCGGCAAACAATACATACATGAATGTGATGGTTCAACCTATTTAAAATATTGCTGGCCCTGTGAAGATCACCATAATCCCCGTACTCCTGAACAGAGTGGTGATATTCTTCGTAGAGATTTGTCAAAAGTGTTGATGCAGGGCACTTCAATGTGGTTTATGGATCTTGGTCTGGGAATGTACGATAGTCCTGAAATGGTAAGAGAGATCAAAAGTGTCCTGGAAGTTGGCCGGAAAAACTACTGGAAAACAGGCTATGATAATCATCAGGTTGCTGTTGTTCTCCAAGCAAGAGACGGCTTTTATTTTAGGGAAGATGAACCGCTTCTTGCTCCTTCTATTCCACAATTCAAACAGTTTGAATTGGAAAGAATGGGGCTTGGATACGATGATCTCATGCTGGAAGATTTAAAGCATCTTGATCCAAAACAGACTGAACAATACAAATTCTGGATTTTCCCCAGCATTGTCCATCTATCCGATAAAGAATTAAAATTAATAAAAAAGCACTGTTTGAGAAATGGGAATTATGTACTCTGGGTCTATGCACCTGGAGCACTTTTTGAAAAGGGGATTGATTTAAAACGAATGGAATCCATTTGTGGTTTCAAATGCGGCTATACAATGGAGCCGGGTGAACTGGCAGTTAAAGTGAACAGCAGTAAAGATCCGCTTCTTCGTGGTCGTAAGTCACCAATTGTGTACGGAACGTACGGAGAGCCCTCTCCAGATTTAATTCGTTATCATTCTTCTCTCAGGCATTATCCAGGATCGGATGTAGGATTTAGCATAACTCCCCGCTTCTATATTAAAAAGGCTAATAGAGTTTTAGGAAATGTTCTTGATATTGATTCTGGACAGCATGCAGGGCTGGCCGTGAAGGGCATGGGGAATTGGGTTTCAGTATTGAGTGTGGCACCAATGGTACCAAAATACATCCTCAGGAATATTGCCAGAGCTGCAGGTTGTCATGTTTTCACTGATTTCTTGGGACAGACGTATAACAGTAAAAACTATGTTGGGTTTTTTGCACACGAAACCGGCGATTGTGTTATAAAACTGCCGTACCTGGCAAAAGTAACAGATGTTTTTAAAGAAAAAGTTATCGCAGAGAATGCAGATTCTGTTGTTATCCCGGTTAAGATTAATGACGCAATCTTGCTTCATTATGAACCTGTAAGATGAAGTATCTTAAAACTTTTATACTGATAATTTTGATCTGGAGTAGAGTATCAGGTCAATCAGGGTCCCAACTTGACCTGTCAAATTATTGTACCAGGATTATTTTATCTGATAGTGTAGAAATATCGCTCTATACACCATCTATGTTTCGCTTTCGCATCTCAAAACTTAAGGGTGAAAAGTTCCCTCTGAAGTACACAATTCCGTTTGTGATTGGGAGGCTTAATAATTGGGAAAGAGTTCCCTGCAAGAAATGGAATGACAGTGAATACATCTACGTAAAAACAGAGAGGATACTTATTAAAATATCCAACAAAAATACTCTCTGGTCTGTGTGGACTCCAGATGGCAAAAGACGGATATATCCATCTGATGGCCCTATCTATGGTATGTTCAGGGATGGGTATACTCTTTTTGATAATGCCAGTGCTTTCAACGAAAGAAACAACAACAGCCGTTTTAGCCACTGGTTTTACAATCCTGCTACAAAAAGGTATGTGGATACCTTTCTTGGAAATGATCTTATCAAGGATAAATATTTTGTCTACGGACCAGATTATGAAACTCTTTTTGTCCAGTTAAACGAGCTGGTTGGTCCAGAACCGCTTCTCCCTAAAAAGGCTTATGGGTTCTTTCAGACACAGCATTTAGGATGTAAAGGCAGCCAGAAGAAACTCTTAGCACTTGCCCAGAAGCTGAGGGAAGAGCATATTCCTTGTGATAATTTGATCGTTGATTTTGAGTGGGGGGATGGTTGTCCTGGTGAAGAAGAAAAGTACTGGGGACAGCTGGATTGGTCTCCAAATTATACAAAACCTTTATCTCCCAGGGAAATGATAACCATGCTTCATGCCATGCATTTCAACGTGATGTTGATTCACCACAGTGCTCCTGATTTTCCTCATCGAGAAGAGTACACGCCGCGGCGTATCCATCAGTGGACAGCAAAAGTCTACGAGGAAAATCGCTGGTGGCAGAAGTTGAAAGAACAACTTGATGCAGGAGTTGATGGTACCTGGCAGGACACGCGACAGAATGATATTACTGATGGAGTTATCTGGACGGGGTTGCAGAAATATTTTGGGCCTGGCCGTCGGGTTCTTTTTATGGGATGCAGAAAAATGATGGTAAAAAATCCATGGGAGAAACGAGATAATACAATCCCAGCAAACAATATTATAGGTTCCAGACGTTATCCCTTCAGATGGACAGGAGATGCAAGCCCCACTTACAGTGAATTAAAGTGGCACATTCGTGCATTGACTGATCAGCACGGTTCAATGAAAGGTGTTTCCTATATCACGGCGGACTGTTTTGGTAAAGATTGGAAATGTCAGGCCAGATGGAATCAGTTTGTGTCATTTCTCCCCGTGGCTCGTTCGCACACGATGAAGCCGTGGGCAGTCAAAATAGATTTTGATGAACTTGCCAGAATCATGGACTGGCGGAGCAAACAAGTTGAAGAATTTAAAAAAGACAAAGATAAACTGAGAAAGTATCTTGAGAAACTGCCGGATGAAAATAAAAGAAATTTACCTACGGCAGAAAACAGTATACGCAAACATCTCCAGTTAAGGTATCGTTTACTCCCTTATCTTTATTCCTATGCCTTTGTAGATTATTTAACAGGGATGCCGATCTGCCGTCCAATGCTTCTTGCATTTCCAGCGGATAAAAACTGCAACAAAGATCAGTGGCCGTATCAATACATGTTTGGAGAGAATATTCTTGTAGCACCTGTCTACGGTGAATTTGACAGCATGGAGATTTATTTGCCCGGAGGTTTCCAGTGGATAGATTACTGGGATAAGACTGTTTATCAAGGAGGGCAGGTTATTAATTATAATACTTCTGATGTTGAAAAACCGCCGCTCTTTATAAAATCGGGTTCAATTATTCCAATGCGAAAAAGTAGTGACTGGATCGAACCTTCTCTTCCGGATAATCCACTTATCGTAGAAATCTATCCTTCAGGTATTTCTTCATTCAAACTCTATGAGGATGATGGGGTATCTACATACTATCAAAAGGGGATGTACACTGTAACATCTTTCCAATGCACTAAAGATACAAACGGTGATTTAGAGGTACATATTAGCAAGATGGAAGGTAACTATAAAGGGAAACCTTCCAGGAGGAATTATATTTTTAAAATATATTTGGTCCAGAAAACTCCTACAGTTGTAGAATGGAACAGAATAGCGATAAATCGTGTAGATAATACCAGCCTGCTGAATAGTAAGGAAAGAGCTTTATGGTATTATAATGAAGAAAAGAATACTGTTCGTGTTAATGTTTTTTTAGATACCGACAAAGAGGGTACTGTTACTATCAAGATGAAGTGAAAACTTCAGGTTCTATTGTTATAATAATAGTTTGGAGTTTCGCATAACCGCAGGGGCATGAGCCCCAGTGGGGAATGCGAGTCCCCTTCTGGAAAGGGGAGATTTTACTTGCTCTTAATGTTTTTGAATCTGAGCAAGTTTTTTATTGCTTGATTCTGAAGAAAGATTTTGATAGTTTATGATGTTTCTGAAAGCAGCAGGGATCGGGAAAATGATACTGTCAGACAGA
>CAZPNF010000082.1:0-7368 GCA_964587715.1 uncultured bacterium
TGCAGGACTTATTTCTCCAAAACAGGCTTACATTTTTTCATTTCTTCTTTTTTTTACGGGGATATTGTTAAGTCTTTTTATCCATTATTTGTCTTTTGTAATTGCTCTTGGTTCTTCAATATTGCTCTATTTTTACAGTTTTCGCTTAAAGGGAACTGTACTCTGGGGGAATCTCACTGTTGCCTTTCTTTCTGGTCTTGCATTTGTTTACGGCGGCCTGGCAGTAGGACGAGTGGGAAAAGCTCTTATCGTTGGGATTTTTGCTTTTTTCTACCATTGGGCACGCGAAATCATTAAGGATGTTGAAGATGTAAAAGGAGACAGGTCTCGCGGCATTGAAACTCTTCCCATTCGATACGGTGTGAAAACAGCCTTGTTGTGGGCTACTGTGGTTCTGTCGTCTCTGATCCTACTTACACTGATTCCCTATTTTATGAAATTCTTTTCTATTAGTTATCTCTATGTGGTAATATTTGGGGTCGATCTTTTTCTTGTTTACGTTATCATTTCAATGTGGCAGCGGCCAGAGCCTAAAAATCTGGGAAGGTTGGCTCTTGTTATGAAAGCAGATATGTTTATTGGACTTTTAGCTGTGTATATTGGGAGTTGATATGCGTGCTGTTGTCCAGAGAGTAACAGAAAGCAGAGTTTTGGTAGGGGAGAAGATTGTAGGCGCTATAGGAAGAGGGCTCGTGGTTCTTCTCGGTATAAGAAATGGGGACACAGAACGGGATGCTGAGTGGCTGGCTGAGAAGTGTGTCAACCTGCGAATTTTTGAAAATGAGGAGGGGAAGTTCCATTTCTCTCTTCTAGATATTTCCGGGGAAATTCTTGTGGTTTCTCAATTTACTTTATACAGTAACTGTCGTCGAGGTCGGCGCCCAAGTTTTACTGAAGCGGCTCCTCCAGAGCTGGCTGAAAAATTGTACAACAGATTTGTGGAAATCCTGACGCAAAAGGGACTGAAAGTTGAAACCGGGATTTTTGCAGCTCGGATGAAGGTGGAGATACATAATGATGGGCCAGTGACGTTAATTTTAAGTTCAGAGGATAAGTTGTAATGAACAGGATGGAACACATTTATCTGGCTTCTCGATCTCCGAGACGTGCGGATCTTTTACACCAGATGGGTTTTTCATTTCAGGTAATTCCACCGAAAATCTCTGAAGAATCAATTACTACTTCTAATCCAGTAGAACTTGTAATCGAATTATCCAAAAGAAAAGCTCAGGCAGTTCTGGACAGGGTGGAAGATGGACTGATTATTGGAGCGGATACTATTGTATTTCTCGATGGTGAAATTCTTGGAAAACCGCATGATAAAAGTGAAGCAAAGGGAATTCTGATGAAACTGTCCGGCAGAACTCATCAGGTTTTTACAGGGATTACACTTATTCAGGTTGGGATTAAACAATTTTCTGATGTGGAAACAACAGCAGTGACTTTCAGAAATCTGGAAGAGTGGGAGATTGACAGTTACGTAACAACTGGTGCTCCTCTGGACAAGGCAGGAGCTTACGGAATTCAGGACAAAAGCGGTCTTTTTGTGGACAGAATTGAGGGATGTTTTTACAACGTGGTTGGTTTTCCACTTACCAAATTTTATGAAGGACTAAAGAAAATCTGGGGTGTGGAGAGATTAAAAGCATTCTGGGGATAAAAAATCAAAATGTAAAAATCAAATATTAAAATTACATATCAAAATGAAAGAAATAGGTAAAAAAATTCAAGAAGCTCGTGAGGCTCAAAAGATCAGCATTGAGACTCTCTACAAACGGACAAAGATTAATATTAACACGATCAAAGCTATAGAAGCAGGGGAAGCTGATAATCTGCCGGAACCGTATTTCAGGGCGTTTGTTCGGACTATTGCAAAAGAGGTAAATCTGGATCCTGAGGAACTTATTAAAGAATATGATTTCCGTCAGAAACGTTTACGAGATGAACAGGAAGCTGTCAGCACAAAAGATAATCAATCTCGACACCAGCTCAGCCATTTACGAGAGAAACAGAGGAAGCTTGTTCTCGCCGCAGTTCTCATTTTGTTTTTTGTGGTATTAGTAGGTCTTTATGTTCGTTACGGAAAACAGCTCTTTTTTGAACCAAAAATATCTGAGATCCCGGAAGCCGTAAGTCAATCAGATTCTACGGAATCACTTTTGTCAGATTCAAGTTACTTTTATCTCACAGCAGTGGCGTTGAAGAACACATGGATCAATGTAAACGTAGATACAGGAAAGACTAAAAAAGTTTTTCTCCAAAAAGGTCAGTACTTAAAATGGAAAGCTGAAAAATCAATTTTATTGACTCTGGAAGATCCTAAAAGTGTCCACCTTTCAATCGGGCAGAGGCCTCTAGAGTGGACAGTTTCAAATTCAGTTTCAGTCATTAAGCTCTGGATTACACGTGAAGGTGTAGTGAAGCAATCGCTCAGTAAAAAGAATCCTGAACAAGCTGAAAAGGTAAAATCATTAACTCCTCCAGTATTGGTTGGGCACATTGAAGAAAAAGTACTTTTACAGAAATTCCCACTCTATGCAAAAGAACGGGACGATTACCAGCCTAATTCCATTACACTTTCCAGAATAGAGAAATTGAATCCGACTCTCAGTGTTATATGTTTTTTGGGAACATGGGATACTCTTTCTCAACATGTGGTTTCCAGACTGCTTAAAATTTTGCATGTGAGTTATCTCCCCGGTGTTTCTCTCAATTTGATAGGTGTGGATCAGAAACTCAAGGACAAAGCCGGTTTATCCGGATTTTATCATATACAGGGAATTCCTTCAATTCTCTTCCTCTCCCGTGGAAAAGAAATTGGACGAATTGTAGGAGAGCCGCAGGGGCCAATTGAAGCCCAATTTTTGCAAATCGTAGAGAAAGCAAATCTTTTTTTGAGGAATAATGAAGAAGCCAGAAAAGATACCCTTCACAAAGATGGTGGGGACAGGTAACGATTTTATTGTTTTTGATAATCGTTCCCAAATCTTTACAGGAAAAGAAACAGAATTCTTTGCCAGTATTTGTCAGCGAAGGATTTCTGTTGGCGCTGATGGCGTTATTCTTTTAGAAGATGGGAAGTCCGCAGCGATTAGAATGCGCTATTTTAATAGTGACGGACGCGAAGCCTCCATGTGCGGTAACGGAGCAAGATGTGTTGCCTTTTTTACTCGAAACAGAGGAATCGTAGAGAAAAATGAGTTTCTCCTGGAAGCTTCGGATGGAGTTCACTGGGTAAAGGTAGATGAAAAAAGTGTTACATTAAAGATGAGCAAACCAACTGAATTTCGGCCGAATCCTAATATTCTCAGAGAACCAGAATTTACCGAAGGCGGATTTATAAATACAGGCGTTCCTCATTATGTAATTTTTGCCAAAAATATCGAACAGATAGCTGTAGAAAAAATAGGGCGATTTTACAGAAACCACACGATCTTTCCGCATGGTACCAATGTCAATTTTGTGGAGCTTCTCGGAAAAAGCAGGATTAATGTACGAACCTACGAAAGGGGAGTGGAAAAAGAAACGCTCTCCTGTGGAACAGGAACTGTGGCTTCGGCTCTTCTTGCGGCAAATAAACATGGATATAAGTCTCCTGTATTAGTTTTTACACGGGGTGGAGAACTCACAGTTAGTTTTGATGAAAAGTGGGAAAAGGTTTTTCTTACCGGAGAGGTTAAAATTGCTTACGAAGGGTTTTTGTATAATAAAAATAACTAATGAAGCGAAAAATTCTTATTGATGGTTACAATCTTCTATACCAATTCCCTGAATTGCGAAGGAAATTGGAAAGAGATTCTGAGGGAGCACGAGATATGCTTGTCTCTTATCTTGCTTCTTATGCCATTGAGAAAGATTTTGCAGTTGTGGTGGTTTTTGATGGTAATAGACGTACAGCAAGGTTAACAAAAAGGAAGAAAGGTATTAAAATTATTTTTTCTAAATCTACAGAAGATGCTGATTTTGTCATAAAGAAGATAATAGACAGAAGTGGCAGAAATTCAGACCTTGTGGTTGTATCATCTGATAAAGAAATAGAAAATTATGCTAAATTATGCGGGGTTAAAACGATTTTATCGCAGCGTTTTGCCCGTGATGTGGCAGAAAGGTTGCCTGTTGAACTGGGAGAAAAATATGATACTCCACTAAGTCAGAAAGAGGTAGATGAATGGCTTCAGTTATTCCGGAAGAGAAGTGATTCTAAAGATAGCATAAGTAAGTAACCGGGTTTTTATCTCCCGAAGCATTGTGAGACCTCAGGACGATACATCTTGACTCTGTCGTTCTGATCCCGCTTCTGCAGGAGAAGGATCTGGTTGATATTTGATTTCAAATATGGGCGTGTGAACTCAACCCACTCGATTTAACATAGAGCCGTTCTTTTTTTTGATCGTTACCTATCGAGTGGTTTCACTTTTTTAGATCAACCTGAGCCTGAACAAGAAGAATTCCTCCCAGAACGAAAATAATGCCGGCTATCCATTGGGTGCTGGTTAATGTTTCGTGATAAAGTAGATGAGACAGGAAAGCTGTAAGAAAAGGAGAAGCAAGGTTTGTGGTTGAACAGATAGCCACACCAATTCGTTTGAGAGCAAAATATAGTAAGAGATGCGAGGCCGCAACACCGATAAAACCTGAGAGAATGACAAGAAGCGAAATTTCTACTGGCATGTGTAAGGCCTGTTCTGGCTTACCAAAAGAAAACATACCTACCAAGAGTCCAACAGACGTCATAACTGAAACCATTCCAAAGGATGTACGGGAGTCAACAGAGCTTAAATTGCGCCTGACAAAAAGCTGATACCCAGCCCAGCAGATACTGGAGAAAAAGATCATTGTAATTCCAACTACTGTAGTTTTATTGAATGTTTGTCTGCCCCCCAGTATTATTGCAAGAAAACCGCCAGCCGCGAAGAGAAAACCGAGCCAGAAGTTTCCACTGCGTATTAAATGGCGTTCATCTTTGAACATAATAAAAGAGCCCAGAACAGCCCAGAGTGTAGAGAGGCGAAATAAAAGACTCATTAATCCTGGATCGATGTAGTAAGGTGTCCATGCCCAGAGTATCTGACCGAACACATTGATGATGGTAGGAACAAGTGCCAATTTCCACATCTTGCCTGTCAGAAGTCCTCGTTTTCGTGCTATCAGAAGCCATGGAAGATAAAGCAAAGCTGAGAAAGGATAACGAATGCCATTGGCTGTCCAGTTATCTATGTAGTTAGTAAAATATTTTAAAAAAAGCGGCACAGTGCTGCCAGCAAAGATAGAAGTCGAAAGTGCAAGCGTGGCAGCAATGTCTATTTTTTTTCTCATAGATTCCAGTTTAATTTGTTGGACGAGTATATTGATGAAGTGGAAACAACAGAACATCCTGAATGTTTTTTCTATCAGTGAAAAACATGACAAGTCGATCGATTCCTAAAGCAATTCCTGCTGAGGGTGGGATTCCCATCCTCAGTGCAGATATTAATTCAGCATCAATTGGATATGTTGAATTTTCGGATGCTGTTCTTTTTTTCTGTTCTCTTTCAAAGCGCTCCTTTTGTTCATCGGGAGCAAGGAGCTCACTGTAACCATTGGCCAGTTCTATTCCAGCGATATAAAGCTCAACTCTCTCTACCCATTCCGGATTTTTTTGCTTCCTTTTTGCCATCTGTCCCATTCGGACTGGGTAATCAAGAACGAACGTTGGTTTATTTTTGCCCAGCGTGGGTTCTATTTTTTCAAGAAAAATTCTGAAGAATAAACTTTCCCAATCATCATCAGAAGCAAATTTTATGTTACAAGAAACAGCAGCATTTTTTAGTAACTCTGTGGTCAAATTTTCTTCAAGATTAATGTTGACTCTCTGTTTAAAAAGGTCCTTTATAGTTACTCTTTCCCACGGAGCTCTAAGATCTATTTTCTTTCCTTGATAAATTATTTCCTCTTTTGCAAATAGTTCTGATGCTATAAAGCGAATTAACTCTTCTGTATCTTTTTGTATATTTACGTAAGTAGCATTTGTACGGTACCATTCTACCATTGTAAATTCAGGATTATGAAGTGGAGTGATTTCCCTGTCGCGAAAAACCTTGCCGAGAAAGAAAATGCGCTCAGCACCTGCAGCAAGAAGTTTTTTCATGACGTGTTCAGGTGATGTGTGAAGAAAAAATGAATGCGGAATTCCTTTTCCGTCGTGTAGTGCTACTTTAATAGAATCTATGTTAGAATCAAGCGTAGGATATGGTGTTAGATACGGAGGTTCTATCTCTAAAAAACTCTTAGACTCAAAAAAGGTCCTTATTGTCCTGATAATTTTAGCACGAGTATGAAAAAGGCTCCACTCTAATTTCCCGGAGCGGAGCTTTTCCCAATTATTTAGTTCAGAGTTATTGTCTTTCATAGATTAGAGAATGGTTCTATTCCATTTTTATTCCTGCAAAAACAAATGTGCAAATACCCTTGCATCATTTAGAACATTTTCTATTTTACAGGATTCGTTGGGTTCGTGTGCTGTTTCGTCTAAGGTAGCCCAACAAACAGAGGGGAGTTCTTCTTTACGAAAAAAAGCAGCAACAGTTCCCCCTCCGATTCCCATTGTCTCAGCCTCACGTCCCAGTATCTCTTTAATTGCCTTTTTCAAAGCCACAGCAACAGGTGCATCAGCCGGGGTTGGAGAAGGAGCTATTACAAACTGGGGATAGGAGAATTTAATTGTTACACCGAATTCTTTTTCAATTTCTTTAGCCCACTCTTCTATTTTTCCCTGAATTTCCTTGAGATTATATTTTGGAAGAATACGACAGTCAAAGTAAAAAATATCGTTACCCGGAATTGTATTCACGTTTGGCACATTATTTTCTTTTTTAGTAGGTTCAAAGGTCGAAATGGGAGGATCAAATAGAGGATCCTTGAAATCGTATATGTTGTACAACTCGTTCATCTTTACGATGAGATGTGACGCTGCTTTGTGAGCATTAATTCCCTTTTCTGGAGTTGAACCGTGAGTCTGTTTTCCCTTTGTTTCGCATTTAACCCAGCAGATTGATTTTTCTGCTACTTCGATCATTGTTCCATCAGGGCTACCAGCGTCAGGAATCACAATAAGGTCCTGGGAATTGAATATATCTCTTCGTTCTTTTAAGACATACTCAATACCGTACTTGGATCCCATTTCTTCATCTGCAACAATAGCAAGTCCCACATCATACTCCGGCAGGATTCTCTCTTCTCTTAGAGCTTTAACTGTTAAGAAGGAAGAAACAAAACCCTGCTGATTATCTTCAACACCACGACCGTAAAGCTTGCCATCTTTTTCCACTACTTTGTAAGGATCGGTTTTCCAGAGAGAGAGTTCGCCTGGAGGGACTACGTCCATGTGTG
>CAZPNF010000083.1:0-932 GCA_964587715.1 uncultured bacterium
CAAAGCAGGGTTTTGTTTCCGTTTCAATCCTTGTTTTAGTGGATGCTGTTCTTCAACCATTTTAAATTCAAAACTTTTCCCTCTTGATTCAAGCGTTTCAATCCTTGTTTTAGTGGATGCTGTTCTTCAACCCACAGAGCGGGAGTGGAATTCAGAAACCCGTACCATCGTTTCAATCCTTGTTTTAGTGGATGCTGTTCTTCAACCCGGTATAGTGAAGCAGTCACTCTTAAGGCCTATGTGTTTCAATCCTTGTTTTAGTGGATGCTGTTCTTCAACCTCCTCTTTTGCTGTAACTTTAATGAAATTCTATGCTTGGTGCTAAATTCTCGACACAGAAATTGATAGAAAATAGCTTCCAATGACGACAAATTTTCATTGAATAACCACATCATTACATAAATTTCTGCCTCTTTAACTTTCTATTATATCTTTTCTTATGGCAAGCCTATTTTCTACACACAAATATTTTTATAACAGCAGTCAATACATTTAATTCTGTTAGGTGTCTTTTTTGGGAAATATCCTGTTTGTACAATTTGCAATATTTCTGAAACCACCCGCCGGGCAGAATCAAAATCTGAAGGCCGGAAAATCGCCTCCAGAAGAAAGTTCTTAGAACGAGTAAAAACAATGTATCCCCGCTTCACTTCTCTTCCATAGTTCTTCTGTATCATAATAGCCTGTAAGGTTAACTGGGTCTTGTAGGTTTCATATAACCGTTTTTTGTATTCTGCAAATTTGTATTCTAATGGAGCTATTGTTCCATCTTTGAGAGTGAGAACTTCATCTACAATGCCCCTTATGTGATCTGGCTTGCTACTAAGATAAACAGAAATTTCTTTTTGGTCAACTCCTATTTTCTTCCTTAAATATTCTCTGTTAATTTTTGTTTTCTGTTCATGAACGTCTCGTCCCATCTGGACTTTATA
>CAZPNF010000083.1:942-2551 GCA_964587715.1 uncultured bacterium
ATTTTCAGGCATTCCTCAAAATAAATAAACCTCGGACAGAAAAGATACTCCAGAACTTCAGATGGAGTTATGGAGACGGAAAGGTTTCTAAAAATGTCATCTCTTTCAGCCGTGGTATCTTTGCTATACAAATAGTGATTTGATTTCATCGGTTACCAGTTTTTTATCAAAAGCCTGACCCAAAAGTTTTACTTTGCCAAAGTCGTCCTTACACATGGGGAAGATGTATACCCTATCTTTATTTTTGTTTATCAAATCCCCAATTTTTATAGACAGCTCATCGATCCGGTTTGGGTTCACGTCTCCCAAAAATACAGAAAGCTGTACTCTGTAAAGACCTGCTCCTAAGCATGTCTTTGCTACTTTGTTTCTGGCTTTGTTTTTCTCAATGTCATAGATCACCCAGACAAGCATAATCATTCTCCTAAGGATAACATCCTTAATCACTATTTTTAATAAGTCCATTTGCAATGCGGTGGCATTCAAACTGGATAACGTCTCTCTGACTGATGTTTCTCCCCCGATATCTGATTTTAATATCCATCCGTTCATTAAAGGCAGTAATAAGAATCTGTTTGCCTTCTTTGTTAAGTGTAACGCCGTTAGGAATTTTATCAAAAAATGATTGTTTAATCTGCCGCTTGCTGAAAAGATAAAATGTGGTTTTCTCTCCCAGAATTCGAAACGGTTCTATGAGATCAAAAACCAATGATTTCTTATTATAATTGTCAGTGTGGAGAAATCCGATAAAAGGATCAAGACCTGCAATAAGGCAGGCTTTTTCAACCATGCTGTAGAGGATTCCGTAGGTATAGTTTAAAACAGCATTGAATCCATCTTTTGCAGGCCTGCGGCTTCGACCGTTGAAGCGCCACTGTTCAGGAATCAGAAAACCCAATCCTGCGAAGTAAGCTCTGCCAGCTCCCCCTTCAATCCCCATGAAGGAGCCGCGTTTTTCTTCAAGTGTCCCGGCGAGGTTTGATATTTTTTCTTTTGCTTCTTTTAAACTGGAAATATATCCCTGAAGTTTTTCTACCTTTGATTCCCGATGCCGGCTGAGTTCTTCTAAAAAATCTATCTGATTCTGGATTTTCTGTCCTATCCATTCTGAGACAAGTTTTAATCCTTCTTCCGTTTCAGCAATCTCAAGCTGCCTTCTGCGGATTAAAGTAGTGGATCCAAGTTTGGATTGCCATACGCGGCCAAAAGGATTCCCAAATTTATCGAGGAAAATTATGTCGATATTGTTCTGGACTGCCAGTTCAATTGCGTCTGTGGAAAAGGCGGCACTAGTGGTTATCAAAATGGACTGGACCTTTTTACACGATACGAGATTTTTCTCTTCGCCCACCTTTATTTGAAAGCATTCTCCGCTTTTAGAAAGATAGGCTCCGGGTGTGTTTAAAACGAGCTGCATGTTAATTCCTTTTTTCATTGGGGTTCACCCTTCAGGATTTCATAAACAACAATGAGAAACTAAAACATGAATTCATTCGTTTATTGTATTTTTATACAAGACCATCTCGATCCCACACGGTTTGTAACCGTGTGTTTTTAGTACAAAGTTTCACCAAACGCAGTCAGAGACTGTGCTGGATCCTGTTAACAT
>CAZPNF010000083.1:2651-7326 GCA_964587715.1 uncultured bacterium
CATTTTAATCTCTCCGAAAATTACCCTATTATAACCCACTGTACCAGCCGGAATTTACCCTTCAGGGTTTTATGAACGGTAATGAAATGCTGAAGCATGAATTCCTTTTAAAGGGCAATGCCAAAACCCGAGTCCTGCCGTTTTCCGGAATTTACCCTTCAGGGTTTCACAAATGCCGATGAAAGGCTAAAGCCTAAATTCCATTGATTGTTCTCACTTTTGTTCCACTCTTACCACTGTCCCAAAGCCTCGGGAGACGGATTTGCCGAGACCGAGGTAGTTGAGGATGTAAAGATTAGCACGGAAATTACCACTAAATCCTACCATAGACTTTCCTTTAAAACGAATAGGGATTGGCCATAGAAAAGAGCGGGTATTGATTTGTTCGTTTAGCACTATGCCAAGGCTTTTAGCTACAGATAGAACGTTACCTACCAGAATGCCGGAAAGGAAACGTTGACGCTCCCTGCCCGCTGCAATGTAGGCATAACGCTTGTAGTTCTCTTGGTTCAGACCTAGCCAGGGAGTGACGAATCTGTACTGATACTCTGATGCGGTTACTCCAAATTCGCCCAATCTCTCCTTGTGCTGTATATTATTTACGCTGAATGTCTCTTGATTCAAAAAAAGAAACTGAGGGGGGGCAGTTGCAATCTCATTGATGAAATCTACGCCCTCTTCAATTCCCAGAATAACTGCATCGCCTCCAATGATTTTACTCTGTACCCGTGGGTACATGTAGACCGATTGTTTTGTATCTTCGTGATGACTTACAAGCGTTTGACCAGGAAAGCGTTCCATCAGCCAACCGCGCAAGTGGTGACCGTAGCGCATCGGGATAGACTTATCACACCTAAGCCGAAGAAGGGCATACTGCACCCTTGGAATCGGTTCATTATCTTGCATCGGTCGCACCTTTTTATATAAAGGCTATGCCGGACTTGTCCGGCTTGAGACGTTCCCGCCTTTCAGCCCTTTCAGGATACCCGCGAGGAATTGCTACTGTCAGTTTCCGACCTCGAAACAAGGTCTGATAGACCCTCTTACAGCGGGCGTTTCGCAGTATGGGATAAGGGAAGATATTAACAGCAGCCCCCCGGGTTACCTGACTAACCAATGGATCAACAGGATGATCCACGAAAACATCCGTCAGAACTTTGGACACTGAGCCAATCTTTTCAGCGCGAAATCGGGCGCTCCCTCTAAACGAACCCAATCGGAGAAAGAGTTTATTTTCCACTACCGAGTCTCCCAACGACAACGCAAAGCCCTCGAATTCTGTGTCAGGTGGGATATAGTGCAATCGGTAAGCTTTAAATATCTCCCCACCCTTTGTGATAGGTTGAAGGAATCCATCCTTATCGCCCTTCGTCGTTTCAGCCAGATAACTTACTGTACCCCTGGGCTCCATTGGGGTCAAATACAGCCCGTCCAAGACCAGACTATCAGAGTAAAAAGGAACGTTCGGTGAACGGGCGCCCGGTGCTGGTCTCTGCAGATAAGCCTGTCCGGGAAGGCAAATTCCAACTGCCGAAGCGTAGGCATGGTTCAATGCCGTAGCATGCAGCACCAGCGGCGTAAAACCCCCGGACAATCCCTCACGGGAGTAGAAAAGGGGATCGAGGAGTATCACCCTCGTCCGATAGAGCGTAACATCTTGTAAACTGTATCTCATAGCAGGCATACTCACTTTTTCTTTTTTTCAGTCAAAGCCTTCACCATCTCCTGCACTTGCTTGTTAACCTGCTTGTAGGCTTCTTCAGCAGCAGGAAGTTTGAGCTCAGCAAAGTCGGTAGAAAAGTCTGTCGGGACGCCCTTGGAAACCAGATACTGAGAAGTCAACACCTCTCGGTCCCCAACGTGGTAACCCAGAAGTTCGGTGGTAATCCGGCCCCACTCTCGCGTCGAGGCACCCAACCGGGTGAGGCGATGGAGGCCGTCAAGAAGAATCGCCGTGAGTGGTTTGGTCGGATCCCGCAAAGTGACCACGTTGAGAAAACCAGTGCCTTCTGGTACGGATATTATGGTCATTAGCGCCTGACCTGTCGTCAGCGTTTTTTCGTCCACCGCGTTGGCGGTGTAATCAGAAACCTCACCAACCTCGGTTGCACTAATGGCAGTCTCACCAAGTACACGGGAAAGCAAATTATAATCAATTCCGGCTCCACCGGTGGCTCCAGTAGCCCCAAAGAGACAACAAGTCGGGCACTGCAAGCAAAGGCTGTCTTTCAAAGCACACTCAGGACTGATGCCGAGGTCGCGCTGCTTTTCCAGGATCACCCTACGCAGTTTGCCCTTCACTTTTCGCCAAGGCACAATGAAGCGTTGGCCCAGCTCCTCATAACGGTGCGTCAGCACTTCTTCCGGGTCATTGGAACGAATGACCGCATTGTCGGTGAGCCGAATCCGGTAGGCGACTTGCAAGTAGCGGCCCCTCGGTAATGTTTGAATGTCATCAAAGAATTCAGCTTTCATGTTCGATCACCTCCATGAGTTTGGGATAACGAGTGTACGTGTAAATCGCGGACATCAAGGCGTTCTTTGCCCGCAGGAACTCTGTAATGTTGCTCCTGCGAAGGTCTTCATAGCGCATTAAGAGCTTTCTTACGTAAGCTACAAGATTTTTCAGTGATTCCTCGTCCTCCTTTTTTACAGTGTCACGAAGATTTCTCTGAAAAGTAGCCAAAGCATGATCAACACCCCGGCCACGCATAATTTCTCCGAGGGCCTGACCGATCGGCTTTCCGGCAGCATGCTTAGACTCACGCCATCCAAACTTGCCCTCGGGCCACTCACAGAATTTTTGGATACCACCTTCGCGCGAGGCTAACCTCGCTGCATCTTTCAAAAGCTCTCCCATCATATACTCCTTTCCAGTTTGATCGACCGCTACGACTAATTCAGCACCAGCCAAAGCGTGAAAGAAAGTCTCTACCTGAGGTGAGGGGGTCGCTCCTCCCCACTGGGCAATCTGATCTGCCACAGTCATTAGGGCGACAGACGGTCGTTGTTCCAAAAGTTTTTCGGCGGAGAGATATTTCCGTTCCTTCTTTTTGACCCAGGAAGCGAGAAGCAGAACAGCCAGGGAACGATTGTAGGTTTCCAGAGAAGTAACTTCCGCCAACCCGAACAAACCATCCTGCTCCTCCTCACCGATGGCAACTCGAAATCCCAACAGCCCAAGAAGATGGTATAAGGGTCGGAAACGAGCTCGCTGATCTTTGATGCTCATGTCCCTTTCGCCGGCACCCAGCTTGAAATACACACCGCGCTCTCCCATAGGCACTACTTCTTGCACGGGCTCCTTGGTAGAGTCACCTAAAGGCACCCGCAACCCTTTAGGAACAGGAAATGGTAAGGTTTCTTCCAATTCATGTCCCCATTTAAGATTCTTTGGATTTCTTGTGCCACTGGTCATTCTTATGGAAAAATCCTTCAGGGCTTCAAAATGCTGAGCCAAATCAGGAATATGGTTGTCCACTCGGAGCATTACTGGAGCCCATTTCTTGCCAATGCCTTGCCGAAGGGCCATGTTATCGAACGCACAGAAGACACAAGTCGCTCGATCGGCATCCGGCTTAGATTTTACTTGTGAGAAAGCCTTCATAAGCCCTGCCGGGAAACCCATCCCTTTCTCCGGTTTGATAGCCATAGGACAGCCGCACCGTTCACACGATCCCTTTCCAATATTCGAGGTTGCCTTATAGTTACAGTATCGGATGAAACTCTCACGGGCAAACGCGGCAAAGTCTGTTTCGCGTTCCAGTACAAGCAGATTTCCAAGGTAGTTCTTAAGGGTGTGCTCTTCCGGGTCAGTTTTTTTATTTTCAGTTTGCGCCAGCATCATTAGCAGGTCAAAAAGCTCACCACTGGTCAAAGACGTTAACTTCTTTGAAGCCTGAGAATCAGGAACAGTATTTGAGGGAACCACATCTCGCACCATACTGCGTAGAAATACCTGCTGGCGCAGTTCTCGCGTAACGGGAGGTTCCTCTCCAAAATGTTTCTGAAAAAGAGTTTGAGCGCGTTTTACACCATTTGGGCCTGATGCACTCGCAACCATCTCCACTACTGGAGAATACTGTATCATATCTTCCAGCCTGCCCGTGTTCTTCAATATATCTTTCAGAAGCAGCAGAAATAGGTTGGGCCCACTGTCAACGTCTCTAAACAGTTCTATTAGTTCATCTTTTTTTGCCCTTAGAAAGCTTTCTGGTCGCATAGCGGAGATTCCTCCCAGGAGATCTCCGAATGTCGTTGGTCTGATCTGTTGGTACGAAAGTGAAACCTCAATTATCCGATTTAAAGCTTGTCTTATTACTTTTTCTGGATTCGGTGGCTGTGTGGTTACAGACCCCACAAATACAGCTCCGTTTTTTGTGAAGAGGATGGGCTGATATCCATTTTTACGGTAGCTTTCATCTACTACGTTCAATAGAATATAAGTTGTTGGACTGGGGAAGCGACTTACCTCTGCATAGGTGATTTGACAGAAGGCCTCGAAGAGATGAGCGAATTCCCCGACTACACGACCATTGATGTTTTCCATAGACGCAAGCCAGTCAGCTGCAGTCAGTAGCTGTGTGTAAAGTCCTGCACCGCTGAGGTTAATTTCCGTCAAATCTTTCTCTGAGGGGCCGTGGTGAGGACGAGCAATGTCCGTAACTTTCTTTAC
>CAZPNF010000084.1:0-7304 GCA_964587715.1 uncultured bacterium
TTAAGTACCTATAAATATTAGCTTCTTTTTTTAGTTGTGGTGAAGTTGGGTTAAAAAAAATGGGATACCGTCTGGGCAATTTGAAGTTGCTAAACGTAAACTCATTTCTGAATTTCCATGAGTAATCTCCCAGAATGAAAAAGTCTCTCATTTTAGTAAGTGGCTGTCTGGCAGGTCTTCATTGCCGCTACGATGGGAAGGAATCCTCCAGTGCGGCTGTTCAAGAATTAGTTAGACGAGGAGAGGGAATAGTGGTCTGTCCTGAGCAGTTAGGAGGTCTTCCAACACCCCGGGCTGGTTCCAAAATTGTTGGGGGAGATGGTTTTGATGTTCTTTCTGGAAAAGCTAAAGTAGTCTCAGAAGAGGGGAGAGATGTAACAGAGCAGTTTATCAGAGGTGCCAGAGAGACACTGCGATTGGCACAATTGGTAGGAGCAAAAAGAGTTATCTTTAAGGAGAGAAGTCCTTCCTGCGGTGTTAAAAAGATCTACAGGGGGGAAAAGATTGTAGATGGCTGCGGTGTAACAACGGCTCTTCTTTTAAGAGAGGAATTTGAAGTTACAGCGGCAGAAGAATAAAAACGTTGTCTAATGAGCCGTTCGTAAATATTCTATGGAAATAAACTCAGAAATCAAATATTAAAACCTCATTTCAAAGATAGAAAGGATTGCAAAAACTGAAAAAGCCCTTCCAGTTTCTCTTCGTACAAAAGATCTCTCTTAGTACAGTATTCTAAGTTGTAGGACCAGTTGGTGTGAAGTTTGGAAAAGCCGATCCTTACCGGGGAGTTTAAAAAACGGCAGAGATAAAGTGTAAAAAGATTGAATTCTGGATCAAGGTCTAAAAAAACGTCAAAATTGTAGCGGGTAAGTTGCTTTAAAAGTTTTGATTCAATTAGATTCCAGAACTTCTGTTTTGAGGTATCAAAAGAGATAACCGAATATTTGTCTGTATCAGAAATTGATGGACCCTGGTGAAGTACTACTGCTCTCTTGCGTGGGAAAAGATCAATGAACCTGGGAATTTGGTAGAGCGTTTTCTCTCCTGTGGGGCAAAAGATAAGGATTTTGTTCGCCTTTTTTAAATGGGTTTTGAAATCGACAGGCCGATTACGAAAAACAGGATGAACAAATATTTTTATTAAAGCTGGTACGATTGTTTTCTGTAATGTCATGACATTTACCTGCGTTTGAGTTAGTATTTAAATATAGGAATTTTAGTGTGTGAAAGCAACAGAAACTTATGCAAGGGAAAAGATACCATTTTTTAAAAAATGGTATCTTTGAAAGGCTAAAGCCTGAATTCCATCCGGTTTCCAATCTCCAGTCTCCGGTATCCAGTTACCAGCATTGCCTCTTTTTTTAAAGTGACACTTTCTGGTGCTTTAATCTTAGGATTAATTGATCAACAACTGCTGTTGCAAAAAGAGCCAGTCCTGCAAAGGCCAGTAGGGCAAGCTTAATATTTAGACTGTAGATAAGATCTTTTATCGGTGATAAGAGTATGTTTTTAATTTCCATTTTAGGCAGGGTTATGCGGCTTATAACTTCGGCTATAGATTTTAGGTCTACCAGATATAATGTTGCCCCCAGAGCAAGAAAAATCCCAATAGCAATGAGGGTAATTTCCTTAGAAGAAAATAGAGAATGACCTGTTTCTTCTGTTGCCAGTTTGGATATGACTGATTTCTTAAAATTCCTGGGAAGCTCAAATCCTGGATCTTTTTTTAATCCTGAGTATAGAGTCTGGTACTCCTCCAGTTTATTCTGACAGATTTTGCATTCTTTTAGATGATTCTTTAAAATAGCGCTCTCGGGTGAATCATTTCTATCCAGAATATTCTGGATTTCTTCGTCAGTTAAATGTCTGTGTACCATATTTCCCCTTTTTGGTATTTTGACATCAGTTTCTCTTTTAATTTTTTTCTTGCACGGAATAGATAGCTTTTTACTGTGCCCTGGGGTACGTCCATGATCTGAGAGATTTCGGTGTAACTCATTTCTTCGAGATGGTACAGCGTCAAAATGGTCCGAGATTGGATGTCCATTTTTGCTATCTCTATTTGCAAACGTGAAGCGATGTCCCTTTCTTCTGTGAATGAATCTGGAAGTATATAATTCCCTGAGAAGTTTTCTATTGTTTCGTCCCCGGCAGCGTGGTCGTCGAAAAGAGGAGTTTTCTTTTTCTGTAAATAGTTGATGCAAGAATTGTAGGCGATCTTCGCAATCCATGTTGAAATCCTGGACTCGAAACGGAAGCCTCTCAAATTCTGATATACCTTGATAAATATTTCCTGGCAGATATCTTCTCTATCAGCTTCATTATGAATCATTCTAAAAACTATGTGGCTGACCAATCGCTGGTATTCTTCAATCAAAGATTGGAAAGCTTTTTTGTCTCCAGCCTGTATCTTTTCTAGTAGCAGACGGGTATCTGTAGTTTTGTTTTTCATCTTCTCATTAATATACGACAGATGAGCAGAAAAGATGTTGCAAAATATTTTTTGTGCAACATTTGTTGTTTTGGTCTGTCTGATTTAGTAGACAGAGGTTACGGGGTAAAAGCAACTTTACTAAGCATAGGAGGAAGTCATAATGGAGATGGATATTACAGGCATATTGATCACTGCTATTGTTTTCTTTTCAATAGTAGCATTTGTTAAGATTTTGGTAGATGCAAAAATCAGGCATAAGCTGATCGATAAGGGAATGGTGGATGAGAACGTTAAATATCTCTATCCGGAGAAATCCGAGTTGAACGTTTCTGCCTCATTGAAGTGGGGGATGGTACTCGTTGGCATAGGACTGGGTTTTATTATTGGGCAACTGGTCCCTTCGCGTATATCAGACGAAGTTACTGTTGGAAGTATGTTCACTCTGGCCGGTCTTGGATTGATTCTGTATTATTTCATTGCTAAGAGAATGATAAACAAGTCCAAATGAATATAATCTTTTATGAGATCGTTCCAGAGATAAACGAAGTGGTCTCTGGAACGATCCTACCTTAAAGAGAAGGATTTAAGGTGTAAGCCTTTTATTCTTCCTTTGAGTTTCGCCCTACCCCAAATTCTTTGCCCCACTAGCAAGGTAAGACTCCATGCAAAGTTTTTAGTTAAAAGTCAATACTATTTGTCTTCAATCAGTCTATTATTATATTATTGCTTGATCCCATTCTTCGGAAGTACTTTTCTTTCTAAAATCCCGATAGAATCGGGATAAAAGAAAAGTATACCCACTCATGCTGAAACTTCGCACTCCACTTCCATTTTTTATCTGTAGCCGGCTCTGGATAGATCTTTTACCGATCCGAATGGATTGGGAGGATTCAGGTATTTGGCGAGGAATTTATATATTTTGAATCTAATTTTTTTAGCCATCATTGTGTCCAGGCGATCGAAGCTGTGTCCTCCTGGTGCATCTTGGAAAATTTCGTATTCGAACTTCTTGCCGGCAGCTTTCAATGCCTGGATTAAATGTTCTACTTCTAAAACGTTTACATCCTCGTCGTTGGTATTTGTGTGAATCAACAGGGGGGTTTGTAATTTTTCTGCATTCCATGCTGGTGATCGTCTGCGGTACTCCTCTACATCTTGGTGGGCAGTTTTACCGATGTGGTAGGGGGCAGAATAGAGGCGGCGGTAACCCTCAGTCTGGTATCCCATGCGTGCTATCAAGTCACTAACAGGGACTCCTGCAAAAGCTACTTTGTAATCTTTTGGATGATTAAAAATGTTCATCAATGTAATTAATCCTCCGTGGCTCCAGCCAAGTATTCCCACTCTACTTTTGTCAACAAAATCATAGTTAGTCAGCATGTAATTTCTGCCTGCATAGACATCTTCTACTTCACGTCCACCATAATCAATCGATTCGTACATACCCCTGCCGTAACCTGTACTTCCTCTATATTCCGATGCTATAACGATGTAACCCTGAGTTATCAACTCACGGATGATGTGTGTGGAATATGTGCTGAAGTTGCTGTGGACACCCCCATGGGGGAAAACCAGCAAAGGATATTTTTTATTTCGATCAATGTTTTTGGGAATGAAAATGTAAGAATAAAACTTTAGCGGATTCTTGGCGCCCATAGCTGTTGGATTTGGTACCCTGGCGCGGGGAGGTCCTACGTGCCGTACTTTATCAATGTAGGCAATGTCTCCAACTTTGTGATACCAGAGAACATCATCGATAGACTTCTGCAACATATCTAAGTTATGTTCCAGATATTCGAACCTCTGTTCCAGAATGTTAAGTTTTTTCTCCAACGCTTCTGAAGAATTACTTTGTGCCCACAGTGAATTAGCCAATAAGAATAGTGTGAAGAGCGCTGTTACTACAATAAATATCGACCACCGATTTGTCTTTTGCATGCCGGTTTCCTCCTTCTGTCTCTGTTGATTTTTTACCCAAATTCCGTATCGAAGGGATGAATTCTTCACCCGATTCTTTGTCTAAATCAATCTACCCTTAACACAGAATCAGGGTCTTTAAACTCCGTTATAGTTGGACAAGGAAAATTGGAATAAAGAAATCTTTTGAATGATCTTTTTGTGGTGCCGGGGGAGAGACTTGAACTCTCATGGACCGAAGCCCGGGGGATTTTGAGTCCCCTGCGTCTACCAATTTCACCACCCCGGCATAGGGGTTATCTTAACCGCACCTAATATACAAAATTCCAGCTTACTTGTCAAGATTGATTCTTAAGTACCGGAAGGAAGGATTTCTTTTATCCCTATCCTAAAGTTTTTATGTGAAAAATGTTTGATTTTTATAAATCAAAATGTTATCTTAAAAGAGTAATTTTGCTGGTTCCTGTTAAAGGACTTTACGCGGTTTTCTTATTAATAGTTTATAAAAAAATTAAGGAAGAAATATTATGAAAACATTCAAAAAAGCAACAGTGGATGGGAATACTGCTGCTGCACATGTGGCGTATGCTTTTAGTGAAGTAGCAGCTATTTATCCAATTACCCCTTCTTCTCCCATGGGAGAGTTAGCGGATGTCTGGGCAGCTAATGACCGAAAAAACATTTTTGGACAAACTGTTGATGTTGTTGAAATGCAATCAGAGGGTGGAGCTTCTGGTGCAGTGCATGGTTCACTATCCGCAGGAGCTCTCACCACTACGTTTACAGCATCACAAGGTCTTATGTTAATGCTGCCAAATATGCACAAGATTGCTGGTGAGATGCTGCCAACAGTTTTTCATGTTTCAGCTCGTTCTTTAGCCTGCCAAGCGTTATCTATTTTTGGTGATCACTCTGATGTGATGTCAACGAGAAATACAGGCTTTGCTTTAATGGCGGCCAGTTCTATCCAGGAAATTATGGATCTTGCTGTGGTTTCTCATCTAAGTACCTTAAAATCCAAAATGCCATTCCTGAATTTTTTTGATGGATTCAGAAGTTCGCACGAGATTCAGAAGATAGAAATTATAGACTACGATACAATGGCTGAAATGCTTGATATGCGATATGTTGAAGATTTCCGCAGCCGTGCTCTGAATCCTGAAAAACCCCGCGTAAAAGTCGGCGCTCAGAATCCTGATGTCTATTTCCAGGGAAGGGAAACGGTCAATAAGTACTATATTGCAGCTCCTGCAATTGTTCAAAATTACATGGACATTCTTGCTACAAAGATTGGAAGGCATTATCATCTATTCGATTATGTAGGTGCTCCCGATGCCGATAGAATTATTGTAGCAATGGGAAGTGGTTGTGAAACTGTCGAAGAAACCATAAATTATCTTAATGCAAAGCGAGGAGAAAAACTGGGCCTGGTTAAAGTTAGATTATTCAGCCCCTTTTCTGTTAAAGATTTTGTTAAAGTCATTCCTTCGACAGTGAAGAAGATTGCTGTTCTGGACAGGACAAAAGAACCAGGCTCAATTGGTGAGCCTCTGTATCTTGATGTCGTTGTTGCATTAAAAGATAGAAAAGACATTACCGTTGTTGGTGGGCGTTACGGCCTATCTTCTAAGGAATTTACACCCTCAATGGTTAAGGCTGTTTATGATCATCTTAACGGGAAATGTTTCCACGGCTTTACAGTAGGGATCAATGATGACGTGACTGGTACTTCTGTTGAGATAAAAGAATACATCAACAGCCTTCCAGAGGGAACCATAAGCTGTAAATTCTGGGGACTGGGATCTGATGGAACAGTCGGAGCTAATAAAAACTCCATCAAAATTATTGGTGACAACACTGATATGTATGCTCAGGGATATTTCCAATATGATTCCAAGAAATCAGGTGGGATTACCCGCAGTCATCTACGTTTTGGGAAATCACCCATCCAGTCTCCTTACTTAGTTCAGAATGCTGATTTTATTGCATGTCATAATCAGGCTTTTATAGGACGCTATGATATTCTGGAAGGAATCAAGGAAGGTGGAGTCTTTTTGCTTAATTCTAATTGGTCCAAGGAGGAAGTTTTTGAAAATTTAACAGAGGATATGCAGCGTACCATTATTGAGAAGAAAATCCAATTTTACAACATTAATGCATTAGAGATCGCAACAAAGGTAGGTCTTGGAAAGCGAATTAATACTGTTATGCAGGCTGCTTTCTTCATTATCTCTAAAGTGCTTGAGCGGGAAAAAGCAATTAAGATGATAAAAAAGGCAATTGAGAAAACCTATCTTAAAAAAGGTAAAGATATTGTAGCAATGAACTGGGCAGCGGTGGATAAAACTGCTGAAGCTTTGGAGCAAATACCTATTCCCAAAGAAATTCCTAAGAAGCATCGTGAGGTAAAGAAGTTGATCCCCGATGATTCAGATGAGTTTACCAGAAATGTGATGGAACCTATTATGAGAGAGAAAGGTGATACCGTTCCTGTGTCTCAGATGCCTTATGACGGATATGCACCTTCTGGAACGACACAGCTGGAAAAACGCGGTGTAGCTCCTTTTGTCCCACATTGGATTCCTGAGAAATGTATCCAGTGTAATTTCTGTTCTTTTGTTTGTCCGCATGCTGCAATTCGTTCCAAATTGATCAACGAAAAAGATTTACAAAATGCTCCCAAAACATTCGACACCCTTCAGGCAATAGGTAAGGATAAGGATTTCCAATATAAAGTTCAGGTTTATGTTGAAGATTGCGTTGGGTGTGAACTCTGTGTTAATGAATGTCCGAAAGGTGCTCTTGAGATGAGACTAATTGAAGAAGAAAGAAAAGCTGGTGAAGCTGGAAATGCCCTTTTCTTTAATGCTCTTCCAAGCGATGTGTTGGGCAACAATAAAGAGACTACTGTTAAAGGCAGTCAGTTCAAACAGCCGCTGATGGAGTTCTCGGG
>CAZPNF010000085.1:0-7293 GCA_964587715.1 uncultured bacterium
TGCTACTTATTTGATTGCCATAGGAAAAGAAAAGTATGCATTAATCGGATGAGCCAGATTTAACCTTCCCATTAGGAATGATCATCTTTCAATCAAAAATCTGTCTGGAACCACTGCCGGGTCCTAAGACAAATACGCACCAGCATAAGCATAACAGGCACCTCTATGAGCACTCCCACAACCGTAGCTAAAGCAGCACCGGATGATAATCCGAAAAGCATGGTTGCTGTTGCAATAGCTACCTCGAAATGGTTAGATGCCCCAATTATGGCTGCCGGAGCCGCATCTTCATACCGCAGTTTAAGTAATTTTGCTAATCCATATCCCAGCCAGAAGATCAGGTTGGTCTGGATGAAAAGCGGAATGGCGATCCAGAAAATGGTCAACGGATTGGACAGAATAACGTCTCCTTTGAAACTGAAGAGCAGAATCAGCGTCACAAGCAGAGCAATGATTGTTACTGGTGTTAGTAGGTGAAGGAACTTCTCTTTGAACCAGACTTCACCTTTGGCTTTTAAGATACATTTTCGTGATAGAAAACCGGCGACAAGAGGCAATGCTACATATATGCCGATCGATAGAACAAGTGCTTGCCACGGTACAGGAAGCCTACCTACACCCAGCAGGAATCCACCCAGCACACCGTAAAGCACCAGCATGGTCAGGGAATTGATGGCTACCATGACCAGAGTGAGACCGTCATTTCCTCTTGCCAGATATCCCCAGACCAGCACCATGGCCGTGCAGGGGGCGATGCCCAGCAGAATGCAGCCGGCGAGGTAGCTCCGCCAGAGAGGAACCTGTAGCATTTTAATGCCTTGATGCAGGACAACAGTTCCGGCGCCGTGAGTCGCACCCACAGGGAGATCCAGTCCGAAAGGCATCTTCACCAAATCAATAGCATCAGCACTAATCAAGCCCCGGAAAAGGACTCCCAGAAAGAGAAGGGCGATGGCGTACATTGTAAAGGGTTTAACAGCCCAATTTATAAATAAGGTGAGACCGACAGGTTTCCCGTTTTTCCCGGCTTTGATGACGTCGGTAAAATCTATTTTGACCATGATTGGATACATCATAAAAAAAAGACAGATGGCAATGGGGATCGAAACGACAGGAGCCTCTCCTACATAAATCGCCATCCCGTCCAGTGTAGCCGCTATGGAGGGAGCGATTTTCCCAAGAATAATGCCACCGACAATACAGAGCGACACCCAGACAGTAAGGTAGCGTTCGAAGATGTTCATGTTTTTAGTTCTAAGAAGTGATTCCCCAGACATGATTTATTTTCCCAACTTGCTCAATAGCTTACCCATATTATTGTTCGCAAATAGGCTTGCCTTCTAACCCGTCCAGGATTTCCATCAATTTTCTCTTTCGTCTGTGCTCACTACGAAGCAATGCCATGTATTGCTTCCATTCTTCGACACGACGGGGTTTTTCCAACAGCTTTTTCATTTTCTTCAAATACCTGGCTGCTTCCATGTATTCCTTTGGACTGGTTCTAATGATGTGACTCTCGGCGAGGTATTTCCAGATAGTTACTGCTTTGTCTGGATATTGATTTGCGATGGCCGAAGCCGTCCGGTCGTGAAGATCCCCTCCTGTCCATGCCCAGTGCCCACGATCTTGCGGTGCATAAATTTCATACCAGCGAACCACTTCCTCGGGATTTTTTTCTTTGATAGCAATCTCGATCAATGTTTCCACAATGGGAAATTGATGGAAGGATTTGCTTTCAGGCTTTGGAAAACCAGTACAGGGAAGCGGCCACTGGCCATTTGGAATTTGTTTTCCCCAGGCATCCGGATAAATTCCTTTTTTGAGGAACTGCAGCGCTGCGGTTCTAACTTTGGGCCAGCAGTTCACCTTTTTGGCAGCTTTTTGCAGTTCCAGAAAAGAGGACAGAGAAGGAGTCTCAAAAAATGCATCCGCCTTGAGTGCGGCAATAAACGGCCAGTCCCGCTTTTCCTTTTTTATTTCCAGCAAATGATCCTGGAGTTTCCTTGCAATACCCGACCACCTGCTGCGTGTCACAGCATACCCCTTGCGAATCCATGCTTCGGCTTCTTCGGTCCTACCTGCTTCTCTGAGCAGTTTGACCAACCTGGTATAGCTATGTGTATTCTCAGCTTCGGCCATGCACAGAGGAATTACTTCTTCGCTTCTTCCCGCGTTTTCCAGAGCTTCGACAATGTGGTCGGCCAATCTGTCACGTCCATAATTGTAGTCAAAATCATCCTTTTTAGTTGCTGGTCCCATTTTCTGAAGGCGTGCCAGAAGCCTGTCAGCAAGGCTGCTCCATGATGATGGATCGAATGCATACTCCCAGAATATTTCAATGCCCTCGCAAAGCCCGTAGGAATCTTCCAGTTCAAAATCCACTGCTTTTTCCATCTTGTCCACATCGGACAGGGAACAGATCTTTAGTGCTTCAAAAACAATCTTCAGACTTTCCGCCACATTCATCGCTGTGTCTCCATCATCATCCGACTGCCCTACCTGATCCTGACCTTTCCAGTATAAAAACTCACCCAGGGCAACTACTTCATCTGCATGCCCACTGTCCAGCAGCTTCTGTAGTCCACTCTGGACACGGGAATAGTCAGGGAAATAACCTTCATTTTCCCAACTATTCCACCATCCCGGTTCGTTACTGGCACGTTCGATTTCTGCCCGGATGGTCTGAACTAATTTCTTCACAGAGCCGGAAGAAATAATCGCTTTGAAGCGCAGGCCGTCTTCGATATCAGGATTCTCCTTAGCGGCGCTGAGAAGAAGCTGAATGAGTTCCTGCTTTGATTTTGATTTTAGATAAACTTCAAGATCGAATGCCCCGGAAGACGGTTTGTGTTTTGGCTGTGCTGCTTCTTCAAAGTCATTGAATTCTTCCTCGTTCTCATCGATTTTTAGATCGTCGATGAGCCGGAGCCGTCTGTCATCCGGCAAGATAAGAGGAACAGTCTTTTTCTCCTTGATCATCGTCAGATATTCGAGCACCACGGCCACAGCATGTTTGCAGACGTCCCAGTAGGGACAAGAACATTGGGAATCCAGTTTCCCGCCTTCACAGGAAACCACTGTTGCGTAGCGGTGCGTACCTTCTACCCAGGCAACCAGCCGGCCGTCCTCAGTCCGGCCGAGGTCTTTAACAAGTCCGTTGCGCTGATAGGACTTACCACGACTGACGATTTTCGCACCTGCCCAACTTTCCAGATCCAAAAATGTTAAGTTTCTAAATTCATCACAAGAGGATTTTGTCATGACTGTTGCTCACATCATTTATTCGATCAGCGCTTCTTCCTCTGATTTTGCAGATTTTGCCAGAAACGGCGGGCCATCAAAGCTCATATGAATTTTCTTCACAGGACGCGGAAAGAAAGGACAGCTTTCACGCGCGCGATCACAAACCGTAATTACGTAATTGAATGGAATATCCAGCACCTCTTTAACGCGCTTGGACCTCTGTTGTGAGATGTTCACACCAGCTTCCGCCATCTGGCTCCGGTATGAGTTGCCGGCGAAGAGGAAAAGGATTTTAAGCTTTTGGTTTGTGTTCTTTACCAACAATATACTCTTTCCAATTCATTTAAGATACCACTTGTTATTTCGGTATCTGGCGAAATGTATAAAACAAAAAATTTATGCCCTGTAAACAGTCCCTTGATCTATCTGCTCTACTTTTTCTCTATCCTTGATAATTGTTGGATCGTTGAGAATCCACTTTTCTAAAATAGGGAGTATTTCCCGTACATACTTCCTATGTGTGGCTCTGTTCAAATGGTAATTTACCCATTTTTTCTCCTTCTGATCGAAGATAAAACCTGCCTCACGGAGGATGGAAAGATGCTTTGAGACTGTAGATGTTGCCAGTTCCAGTATGCTTGTGATTTCACAGACACATAACGGTCTGACTTCCAATATCTTAAGAATACGGATACGATTTGGATCAGATAAGGCTTTAAAGATTTTAGTAAGATCTTGCATCTTGATTTTTATTCCATCTGCATTTCGCCATCTGTCGAAGTATAGAGTATAATAAATAGATTCACATTTTGCAAGTTTTTATATCAATTCTTCAAAATTTTAATTCTTCTTATCAGGGCTTCTCTTCCCTGCGTTATTTCGATTTTGGTGCTTCCACATTTGGGGCAGGCAAAAGTTGGTAAGTTTAGATGGTATGCAGGGTCTTCTTCTATTTTTATATTTCCTTCGTATCCACACTCCTTGCACAGTACGGTTCCCTTGACCCGTTTAAAAACAACATTGGCCTTTTCCGCTATAGTTTCCGCAAATCCTGTCTCCACCCAGAATGCTACCTGATCAATACCAAAAAACGTCAAGTCACCAATTTCTATCTCTACGGATTCAACACGGACTGCGTTCTGTTTTTCTGCCTCTCTGAGTACTGTTTGAACAATAGATTGTGCAATGGAAGCTTCGTGCATTACTTTCTCGGCAAGTTTAAGGCTTTAATAAGTTCCTTGATTCCTTTACCAGTTCTTCCGTTTGTAAAAACCACTTTCAACTCTGGCTTTATATTGAGGGCATCTTTTTTAAGCTGATTGACGTCTACCTCCATTGCTTCAGCCAGATCTATTTTATTTACTACCACCACAGAAGCATCCATAAGGATATAGGGATGCTTAACGATCATGTAAGGACCCTCTGTGGTAGAAACAACAACTACCCTCTGATGAGCACCCAAGGGAAACTCGCCAGGGCAAATAAGATTCCCAACATTCTCTATGAATAATAAATCAAGCTTTTCTAAGTCAAGCTCGGCAAGAGCTTTTTTGACTAAATTAGCATCTAAATGACATTCCTTGCCCGTATTAGCCTCTACCACTGCGGCCCCTTCTTTATGAATTCTATCAGCATCGATAGTAGTGGTAAGATCACCGGCTACCGCTGCCATTCTGTAGATTCCCTTAAGATTCTTCACAAGCTGCTGGACAATCGTTGTTTTGCCTGAACCAATGGACCCAAGTATGTCGACAGCATGAATATTGTATTTTTCAAGAACTTTATGATTTTTCTGGGCCAATTCCTGGTTCTGTCGTAGCAAATTCTCCTCTAATTCAATGTCAAACGTTTCTCCTTCAGCAGGCTTTACTGTTTTCATCAGATTAACTCCTTTTCCCAAAAATTTATCCTGAGATTTTAATGTTTTTCTTTTTGCTAAAACTTTTATAAATTACATTTTCTAAGAACAAAAGGCAAGAAAAATTGAAACAATTTTCCAACAGCCTCTTGACTTTTTGATGAATTTATTTCATATTATTACTTAATATCAAAGAAAGGAGAATGTCTAATGGAATCTCAATCAATCAAGTTTTTTTCTATGGTACCATTATTGAAAGCGGCTGAAGTCTCATCCTTATCAGGGAAACCCGCTGCTGTTGGAGCGTTTAATGTAAACTTCTACACTCAAGCTCAGGGCATTTTAGAAGGGCTGCGTCTAGCAGATGCTCCAGGCATTATCCAGGCAAGCAAAGGAGCCAATAAATTCCAGGGTGGCCCGGACAAAATTGCTGCTATGGTTAAAAGAGCAATGGAAAATGCAAATCATACTCTTCCTGTGGCGCTTCACTTAGATCACGGAGACGATGAGAAAGCCCATGAGTGCGTGGACAGTGGTTACAGTTCTGTAATGATCGATGCATCCAAACTGGATCTGCGGGAAAATATTGCTGCAACTAAAAGAGTTGTTGAGTACGCTCATCCTCGCGGGGTAAGCGTTGAGGGAGAGTTTGGAAAATTGAAAGGAGTCGAGGAAGATATAGTGCACGAGAAAACAACCTACGCAGACCCGTTTCTCGTCCCCTACTTCATAAATGAAACAGGAACAGATGCACTGGCCATTGCCTACGGAACCTCTCACGGCCCCAACAAGGGCAAGGGATTGGAAAACCTGGCCATTCACATCGTGGATATGAGCTACAGAGGTTTAACTGCCTATCACCAGAATGAGGACCATTTTCTTGTAAGCCACGGCTCTTCAACTGTACCTCCAGAGCTGGTAACTGAGATTAACAAATACGGAGGAGGAATAAAAAATGCAGCAGGCATCCCAATGGGCAAAATTCAGGAGGCAATTGCTGCCGGGATGAGAAAAGTAAACATCGATACAGACCTACGGTTGGGTATCACGGCAACGTTTCGTAAATATTTTTCCGACAATCCCGGCGTGGAAAAAAGCTCACCAGAAATCCTCCAGCCCATTAAAAAGTATCTTCAGGAATATCCGGAAGTCATCGATCCGCGAGATTACCTTGGAATAATTGATATAGAGCTCCTCAGGGACGACCCAAAAGGAACAGATCTGGAAGAAGTTATGGAATTAGTAAAGGAGAGGGTTGCAGAGCTCGTTGCAATGCTGACAGAAAAGTTCGGCTCAGCAGGTCTGGCGAGCAAGGTAAAACGGGTTTCTTTAGAAGAAATGGCAAAGAATTATAGAGGTACCCATTGAAATTTTTACTTTTCGACATTGACGGAACTCTGATAAGAACAGGTGGAGCCGGTAAGAGTGCTATGGAACGAGCATTCGAGAAGATATACGGCATCAAAAATGGGTTTGATGGAATCCAGATGATGGGCAGAACAGATCCTGCTATTCTGCTGGAAGCAGCCAATAATCACGGCCTTGTTCTGGAAGATGAAAAAGTTGAGCAGTTTAAAAAAGCCTATTTCCAGTTTATAGAAGAAGAAATTGAAGTCCCGCGTTCGGGTAAATATATCTGTCCCGGCATAACAGCTCTACTGGCTTCCCTGCAAAATCAAACTAATCTTGTTTTAGGACTTTTGACAGGGAACTGGCGTCACAGCGGTTTCCTGAAACTTCACCATTTTGGAATTGATGGATATTTTACTATTGGTGCCTTTGCTGACGATTCTTTCCGGAGAGAGGATCTTATACCAGTAGCTTTAAAACGTTTTGAAAAAGAGTACGGAGAAAGACCGGGCCAAAGAGATGTATACGTTATCGGAGATACACCTCTGGATATAAACTGCGCTAAGCCGTACGGAGTCTGTACAGTTGGAGTAGCTACAGGATTTCACTCACTTAAAGAACTCAAAGCAGCAGAACCGGATTATCTGTTCGAGGATTTTCAGAACACAGAAGAGGTTGTAAAAATCCTTTCCCGCCAGGAAGAACTGTCTGTTTCACGCTGATTTATGCTATGGCATACATTGGAAAACTGTCGATTTCTCTCGTTCCCAAACCGAGTTTGGGAACGAGGAGGCAAATACTGCATCTACTTTTTCCTTGACATTAGCTGGATTGTTTATTAT
>CAZPNF010000086.1:0-7281 GCA_964587715.1 uncultured bacterium
AAAAATCAAAATGAATCCCGAATTAACGGATAAGGGACCGATTTATAGCTATTCTTGGCCATCTAAATAGAATGTGGTTTGCGTACGGAACGTTACTTATCCGTTAATTCGGGATGAATGCAAAATTTAAATAGTTTTTTGGCTAAAAAATACAAAGGAAGTAGAAGAATATTTTTTCAACCGATGTCTGGGCAGAGTATTTTTGCATTTTGAATTGTGATTTTGATTTTTAATTTTTTCAGTTTGAATTACTTATAACAAAAGGAAATACGATTTATGGGAATAGATCCAGATAGAGCTAAACAGCTCCAGGAACAGAATCAGCGAATTGAAGAAACTCTGAAAAAGATCAAGCACAGGATTGTTGTTTTCAGTGGCAAAGGAGGAGTGGGCAAAACCACTGTTGCAGTTAATCTTTCCTATACTCTGGTTAACCAGGGGTTTCGGGTCGGACTTTTAGATGCCGATATTACAGGTCCTAACGTTCCGAAAATGGTGGGACTTGAAGGTCCTCCCATGGTGGACGGCAACAAGAAAATTATACCTCAAGAAAAAGAAGGACTGCGGGTTATTTCAATGGCTCCTATGATCCCTGGAGATGCACCGGTAATATGGCGGGGTCCTTTAAGATCGGGGGCAATTTCTCAATTTCTCGCAGATGTGGTCTGGGGTAATCTTGATTTTCTCCTGGCCGATCTTCCACCTGGTACTGGCGATGAGGTTTTGACAACAGCACAGAAAATGCTTCCACAAATGGCAATAGTGGTAACTACTCCACAAGAGGTTGCTCTTATTGATTGTCGAAGAGCTGTGAACATGGCCAAGAAACTTAATATTTCAAAGGTTGGAGTTGTGGAGAATATGTCAGGTCTTCTTTGCCCTCACTGTGGCAAAGAAATAGACCTCTTTGGTGTTGGTGGTGGTGAGAGAATGGCTCAGCAGATGGATGCTGTTTTCCTGGGCAGAATTCCAATAGAAATAGAAACCAGAGTAGGCGGTGATAACGGCTCCCCGGTAGTACTCAGCCATAAAGAAAGCAAAACGACAGAAGCCTTTGCAACGATTGCCAAGAATGTTAATGACCTCTTCGGTAATGAGTAATAGAAAACCATGAACGAGAAAGATTCTCATGTCAATTAAGACTATCAGGGAATAGTAATGCCAGAAATTTTATCCGTTCTCAAACAGTCTTCGATGATTACAACCTTTGTGTTCGTAATGATGCTAATTGTGGACTATTTCAATGTCATTACTGCGGGGCGACTTTCTTCTGTAATGAAAGGATCTCACTGGCGTCAATATGTTGCCTGTTCCTTCCTTGGTGCTACCCCAGGATGCCTCGGAGCATTCATGAATGTTTCCTTCTACGTTCACGGACTGTTAACATTTGGTGCCATAGTAGGTGGAATGATTGCTACCTCTGGAGACGAGGCTTTTGTGATGTTAGCTCTCTTCCCCAGGAAGGCTCTTTTATTGTTCACACTGCTTATGGTCATGGGGATTGTTTTTGGTTTTCTGGCTGATAAGATTTCTTTGCTTTTAAAAATAGTTCCATGTCAGGAATGCCGGCTGCAGCAAGTACACACAATTGATGTGTACAAACCTCTTGACAAGAATGAACTTTCACGCAGTTTATTTAATATATCTTTTCAGCGGGCTGTGCTTCTTCTTGGAACTGTTACTTTTCTTGTTCTCCTTACCACAGGAATTGTTGGTCCGCTCTCATGGAATTGGGAGAAAATCACTCTGGTGGCGTTGATAGCCATTGCTATTATAATTATAGGAAGTGCCCCTGATCATTATATTAAGGAGCACATCTGGTTACATATTACAAAGAAACATCTCTGGCGAGTTTTTCTCTGGTCTTTTTTTGCAATTCTTGTTGTTAATATAGGATTGGAAAAATGGAATCTCGAAGAGTTTGTTAAAACTCATATGGCCTGGGTGCTTTTAGTTAGTGCACTTGTTGGGGTTATCCCTGAATCGGGTCCCCACATGATTTTTGTGATAATGTTTGCCCACGGTTATATTCCCTTCTCCGTGCTTTTCACCAGTTCTTTTGTACAGGACGGTCACGGTATGCTGCCGCTTTTGTCGTATACGGTGAAGGATTCGATTCTGATCAAGCTTTTCAATCTTGTATTTGGACTCTTAGTCGGGGGTATATTTTTTGTGGTTGGGATCTAAGTTTATAATACGAATTTTTGGATATTGTCCGCTGCGAATATCAGCGGATTACTTGGAGCAAAGATGTGAAGTAAAATAATGGATAAAGGAGAAAAATTACATGAGCCGTAAAGTAACTATTGACGAAAACGGATGTATCGGATACGGTGTTTGCGAAAACAGTTGGGAAGAATAATCTCTGTATAAAAAACTAAACAGGAGATAAAAAATGACAAAGAAACCTGCTTTATCCGAATTAGGCCTCAGTTTAGGCAAACGAATACGTATGCATCGGATGCTGTATGAGCATGGACCGGCAAACGGGACCCTTCTTTTCCTGCCCATTGATCACGGTTTGGAACACGGTCCAATTGATTTCTTTCCCAACCCGCCCAGTGCAGATCCGAATTACCAATGCCGCTTGGCCAAAGAGGCGGGTTACTCCGGCATTGTCTTCCACATCGGACTGGCAAAAAAATACATGAAAGAATATGCAGGTACAGTGCCCCTCATCCTCAAAGTTAACGGCAAGACAAATGTTCCGTCAGATGCAGACGCTTTTTCCGCGGTGGAATCCACAGTGGAAGATGCAGTGCAGCTCGGCGCTGATGCAGTAGGCTACACATTATATCTCGGCTCACCTGCGCAGGATAAGGATTTCGTCCAGCTTGGGAAAGTGCGAAAAGAGTGTGACCGTTACGGCATGCCTCTCATTGTATGGAGTTACCCCCGCGGCTCGGCTATAGTAAACCGTGGCGGTAGGGACACTATCTATGCTGTGGATTACGCAGCACGCGTTGCAAATGAGCTGGGGGCAGACATCGTTAAACTTAACGTTCCTAAGTTCAAAGATTCTGGCAACGAGAGCAGTCCTGTACCCTACAAAAAACTCTATGATGAATGGAAAGCATTGGATGATTACCGAGCTTACAAACTGGCTGTTGAAAAGATTGTTGCTTCAGCGGGTAGAACTTTGGTTCTTTTTTCTGGCGGTAGCAAGATCAGTGACGATGATTTGCTACGGAAGGCCCGCATCTGCATGGAGGCTGGGGCGACAGGGTTGATCTTCGGACGCAATATGTGGCAGCGTCCCTTTGAAGAAGGCCTGAGGATCACAAGGGAGATAAAAAAAATCTTGCTTGGAAATTATAGCCATAGCGAAAAGAAAAAATAGGCATACTATAACGATGTCTGAATTCCAATTGACTGTTCTCGGTACTGCCAGTCAGGTTCCTACCCGCCAGAGAAACCAGGGGGCATACTTCCTAAGGTGGGGTGAACAGGGCATTCTTCTCGATCCAGGCGAGGGAACACAGAGGCAAATGATTCGCGCTGGTGTTTCTGCCTCTGGAATTACAAAGATCCTTATTACCCATTTTCACGGTGACCATTCTTTAGGACTTCCAGGAGTTATCCAACGTCTTTCCCTTGACAGGGTAAACCATACAGTCGAGGTTTATTATCCAGCTTCAGGGCAGGTTTATTATGACTGTTTAAGAGAAGCATCTATCTACTACCAGGCAGCTAAACTGAAAGAATATCCCATCGCAAAACCAGGGATTATCTTTGCGAATGACAAAATGACAATAAAAACAGAGCGATTGGACCATACCGTGGAGACCTGGGGATATCGAATTTGTGAACGGGAGAGTTGTACTATGCTTCCCAGCAAACTCAAGGCTGCAGGATTGAGTGGATCAGATGTTGGAAAACTCAAGAAAAATGGCGAGATCACCGTAAATGGACGGACCATCCATCTGGAAAAAGTTAGCAGAAAAAAATCAGGTCGAAGTTTTGCTTTCATCATGGATACTCGCACGTGCCAGGCTGCTATTAATCTCGCACGCGGTGTGGATCTGCTCGTTTGTGAATCCACGTACCTTTCTGACAGGGCACGGGCAGCGAAAGAATACGGCCATCTTACAGCAGCGGATGCAGCCATCACAGCAAAAAAAGCAGGAGCAAAAAAACTGGTCCTGACCCATTTTTCTCAACGATACCTTTCTACCGTCCCATTTTTGGAAGAAGCACACGCGATCCATCCAGATGTGCTGACGGTTAAAGACGGCGATCGAATAGTGGTTTCAGGACATCAAAGAATGTTGCAGTAAGTTCACGAATACTGGATTAAATCCACAGTGGTAAAGTTTAATGGAATTTCAGAGATTATGGGGAAAAGAAGGAAAAAGTATGACAAGAATACTCGGCTTAATTGTAAATCCGGTAGCAGGTATGGGAGGTAGTGTCGGGCTCAAGGGAACAGATGGAAATACGTATAAAAAAGCGCTCGAACTTGGTGCTAAACCTGTTACACCCAGAAGAACCGAAGATGTTCTCTCACGCATCAAATACAGAAACAAAATAAAGCTGCTTACTGCACCTGGCAAAATGGGAGAAGAAATCGTTAGAAAATTTGATATTCCATTTAGAGTGATTGGAACGATAAATAAGCAAACTTCGGCAAAAGATACAAAGAGAATAGCCGGCGAAATGTTAACTAAGGGTGCGGAACTGCTTATCTTCATTGGTGGTGATGGTACGGCAAGAGATATTTACGATGCTGTAGATTCAAAGGTACCAGTAGTCGCCGTGCCTTCTGGTGTTAAAATCTTTAGCTCGGTCTTTGCGGTTAGTGCCCGAGCAGCGGTTGAGATGGTAGATACTTTTATAGAAGGTACCGATTTGACGGAAGAGGAAGTTCTGGATATAAACGAGGAAGCCTTCCGAGAAAATAGATTAGCACCTAAACTGTATGGCTATTTAGTTGTGCCTAATGTTCGGAGGTTCCTGCAGCCGAGCAAAGAAGCATCGAACGTCAACGAATCCTCCATAGAGAACAAAAAGGAAATCGCTACATATATAGTTAAAGAAATGGATATGGGGACATTATATCTTCTCGGGCCTGGGACAACATTGAAAGCCATAGCCGAGGGGATGAAAGTCCCGAAGACACTTTTAGGTGTGGACGCCGTTTTCGATAGAAAATTAGTCGGGAAGGATCTAAACGAAAAAGATATCCTAAATCTGTTTAAACAACACAAAAAGAGAAAAATCATAGTAACGCCCATAGGTGGCAGTGGATTCATTTTCGGTAGGGGTAGCAAACAGTTCACCCCCGAAGTAATAAAGCAAGTTGGCTTAAAGAATATTATTGTAGTAGGAACAAAGATTAAGATAAACAGGTTGGAGTGCTTAAGAGTCGACACAGGTGATTTTGAGATAGACAGGTTGTTCTGTGAGCATATGGAGGTCACGGTTGGTTATAATGAAGGAATGGCAGTGGAGGTTAAGTGCTAAAGCAAACCATCAAGTTAAACCTGAATGAAATGCCATATCCTCCCTCATGGGAAGTTGTTGAATCTGCACGGAAGGGGTTATCGTACCTGAATCGTTACACCGAATTTGAGGAGACGGAACGACTGCGCAGTCTTTTGGCTGATTACTCAAGGATTCCAAAGACACATATTATCCTCAGCCCTGGATCAGACATCTTGTTAAGGGAAATAATTCATTCATTTTCCAAGGGCAGAAAGATTCTTACAGTAAGCCCTTCTTTCTTCCCGACTGTTGAAGCGGCAAAGCAATTCGCGACGAAATGGCTCAGCATCAAGCTCAGCCCGCCAGAGTTCGATTTGAATCCTGACATACTAATGGATCAATTGAAAGTACCCTCATTGGTAATTGTAGACAATCCCAATAACCCGACTGGCAAAGTGCTCATGAATCGTGGGATGGTCGAATCCATAATCGAAAAAACCGATATGCTTCTCGTGGTAGATGAAGCCTATTATGAATTCTCAGGTGTAACCTTCGCTGATATGGTACAGAATTACCCCAATCTCGCTATTACCAGAACGATGGATAAGGCCTTCAGTCTTGCAGGTGCACGAGTCGGTTATACTATTGCTGGGGAAGCCTTTATAGATAAATTCGTTTCATTCTACCCCTTTCTGCCGCGATCCAGCCTGTATGCAGCAATAGAGGCATTGAACAATTCTGGTTACATGAGAGAAAATGTTCATCGAATTGTCAAAGAAAGAGAAAGGGTATATATATCCCTAAATAGTTTGGGGGTTTCCGTATATCCGAGCAGCACTAATTTTTTACTCATCAAAGCAGAGATTCCAGACTTAATAAGAAAGCTTAAAGAAATCGGCATTCTTATTGCAGATCTATCTAATCAACTGCCACCAGGATTTGTAAGGGTATCTGTAGGTACTCGTGAGGAAAACGATGCTTTCATAACAGAATACACAAAAATGCGCAGCAATTAAGGAGCAGTAAATGTTTGAGCATATTTGGTTTTTGTTAAAGACAAATCAAATAATATTTTTGAAATGAAAGAATAAAAAGGCAAAATATGAAGACTTTTGGTCCTGTACCATCCAGGCGTCTCGGTCGGAGTCTTGGAATAAATAACATTCCCCCCAAGGTCTGTACCTATGCCTGCATTTACTGTCAGTTGGGACGAGCGATAAAGATGGAAGTTGAACGTTCTGGTTTTTATCCGCCTGAAGAAATTATTCTGGAAGCAAAAGAGAAAGTTAAAAGCACAAAAGAAGCCGGGGAGGCTATTGATTATTTAACGTTTGTCCCTGACGGAGAGCCTACACTTGATGTTAATCTTGGTCAGGAGATAGAGCTTATCAAAACTCTGGGGATAAAGATTGCAGTTATTAGCAACGCTTCTCTTGTGTGGAAGAGAGATGTAAGAACTGATCTTGCCAGAGCTGATTGGGTATCTCTAAAGATCGATTCCACAGAGGGATCGGTCTGGCGAAAGATTAACCGTCCACACAGGGCTCTCAAGCTCGATGAAATTCTTGAGGGAATGCTTGCTTTTGCAGAAGAGTATACTGGAAAACTTGTCACAGAAACTATGCTTGTCAAGACCATAAATGATCACGAAGAAAACGCAGGGAAGATTGCGGAATTCTTGGCCCGCTTAAAACCGGATACAGCGTATCTTTCCGTTCCTACAAGGCCTCCTGCAGAGAAGTGGGTAGAGCCGCCGGATGAAGACATTCTTAATCGTGCCTACCAGATTTTTAGTGAAGATATCCAGAGTGTGGAATATCTTATCGGTTATGAAGGAAACGCGTTTGCTTTTACAGG
>CAZPNF010000087.1:0-7269 GCA_964587715.1 uncultured bacterium
ATGAAATAAAGAAGTGATGCCGGAGACCGTAGGCCTGAAGGAATTCAGGCTTTAGCCTTTCATAAAAAAGAGAGGCAAGAGGCTATTCAAATTCTAAGCACGAAATCCTAAATTTGAAACAATATCAAATGACCAAAATTCTAATGTTCAAAAAACAACAACCCTTACCTGTTTTTGTCATTGGGACATTTGGATTTTGGATTTGTTTCGTGCTTTGATATTCGAATTTCGGATTTACCTTTTATTGGAATTCAGGCGTTAGCCTTTCATAAAATCGGAAGAAAAAACAGTCGAGGAGTTAAGGCGTAAGCCTTTTATACAGCGAGAGGCTGTGGCAACTATCAAGGAATAAAAACTAAACTACAATTTCAAAAACAGGAGGTACTATTTATGCTGACAAAAGAGAAAGTTATAGAAGCCCTGAAAAAATGCTACGATCCTGAAATACCCATAAATGTTGTGGACCTTGGATTGATATACGATCTTCAGGTGGATGGGAATGACGTTAAGGTAAAAATGACTCTCACTGCCCGCGGGTGTCCTATGGCAGGATTTCTGGCTGAGGACGTTAAAAAGAAGCTCGAGGAACTCGAAGGAGTTGGTAAAGCCGATGTGGAAGTTGTTTGGGACCCACCTTGGACCCCAGAACGGCTGAGTCCTGAGGCAAAGAAAACACTCGGAGTATGACGCTTCTTCAGAGAAAAGTAAAAGCAGTGGCCTTGATTTCTTCAGGACTGGACAGCCTGCTGGCAGCAAAGATTGTGAAGGACTCAGGGATTGATGTTCGGGGAGTTCATTTCTTTTTCCAATTTGATTCCATAGATAAAGAGAATCGACAAAAAGAAGTTGAAAAAACTGTCCATCCGCTGGATATTCCAGTATCTGTTGTAGATATTTCTGAGGACTTTCTTGATATTCTCACTAACCCTCAACACGGCTACGGCTCTCAAGTCAATCCCTGCATTGACTGCCGGCTATACATGCTCCGCCAGGCACAAAAAATGATGGAGCAGATCGGTGCTCAGTTTGTCATTACTGGCGAGGTAGTAGGACAGAGGCCCATGACTCAACAGAAACCTACACTTTTTCACATTGATAAAATATCAGGACTGAAAGGCCGCATCCTCCGTCCACTTTCGGCAAAACTTCTGCCTCCAACTATTCCTGAAGAAAAGGGTTGGGTAGATAGAAATAAATTATATGGGCTATCCGGCCGATCTCGTAAACCACAAATTGCCATGGCAAAAGAGTTCGGCATTTCTTATTATTCGCAGCCTGGTGTGAGCTGTATTCTTACAGACCCAGGGTATGCCAGGCGTGTGAAAGCTCTTTTCTCTCACAGGAGAAGAGAGGATATTACTGTGGAGGAATTAAGGCTTTTGCGACCCGGCCGTCATTTCTGGTTAAATGAAAATCTTCAGGTTGTTGTAGGAAGAGATGAACAGGATAATTTAGCTCTTGAGACTTTTCGAGACGGACGATGGGTTTTTTACCCCATGGATCGTCAGGGGCCTCTCGTTCTTGCTACGGGGATAAATGGGGAGAGCGATATCAAACTGGTTGCCGGAATCACAGCAAGATACTGCGGTGGAGATAAAGTTTTACCATTCCGGATTCACTACGAAGGAAACGGAAAAGAAGGAGTTGTTTGGGGCACACCAATTCCTGATTCTAAGTTGGGAAAGTGGAGGGTATGAGAGTTTAGAATAATCGAAGATGCATCGCCTTTAGGAGTGCATTCCCTTTATGGAATGCACTCCTAACATATCGCTTTTATGCAATGCACTCATTTAATCACAAACAACCTACCTGTCTTTGCGAGGCGTCCGCCTTAGGCGGACGACGACGCAATCCCCTTACGGTATGGTTGATATACTCCGCCAAGATGAAAACCATAAGAGGACTGCTTCGCCCGACTTCGTCGGACTTGCAGAGACATGTTTTTTGTGAGATGGAACATTGTCCCCCTTGAGGAGGACGACAGAGGGTGTTGTTCTAATTATCAATTTTCTACAACCTCTCTATTGCCCTGATCGTTACAGAGATTAGCGCCGGCGGTCTCTATAACGATCAGTTGCGGAAACCGCTACCGCTAATTTCCGCAACCATTGCTCAAACCCCGGTTGTCGAGCGTCAGCGAGACACCGGGTGTTTTATAAGGAAAGGATCTGTTAACACAGGCGTTCCGGGTGAAGCGGAACAGCCGGGGTGAGAAGCCTCAGCGAGATACCGGGTGTTTGGAAAAGAACAAACTGAGAAACTCAAACTTGTGGAGTTCCTTCTTTTTCCTGTTTTTTCCCGGGCAGTCTCTGCAGTGCAATGAGTATAATACCTCCGATAATGACAAAAACAGGCCAGTAATTTCCCAGCCAGGAGCTTAATAAAAGAAAAATAACACCCACTCCCAAGAGTACACCAGCAGGGAGTAACAGCCCCTGATCTTTAGCTCCTCCAAAGTACATTGCAAAAAATCCTACTGCAGGAGCTATTATAAAAAACGGCCAGAGAGTCTCCATGCGGCCCCAGTCTGAGAATGTACAGTAGAAGAAAAGAATACTGATAACTACCAGAATAGATCCAGGCATGAGAAGCCCTGGATTCTCTCTATCATGAAAATAAGCAACCCAGAAGGCCAGACCAACGGTAAGAGGAAAAATCGGCCAGATTTTTCCCATACCTACACTGCTGAGAGTACCTATAAGAAAAATAATTCCTATAACAATTAAAAATACTCCCCAGATAAGATTAGTTCTTTTGCGTTCCATTTTTTACTCCTTGTAAATATGTATGCCGCCGTTTACTGCGCGAAGATTAATCAATCCACCTCCTCCATTGAGAGTACCTCTCAAGCGTTTACTATTAAATTTTCCTGTAACTTCAAGCGGAAAGTCTGTTGATATTCCGCCATTCACACAAGAAGCCTCAATGTCTGCCCTGGCAGCTTCGGGAAGATAAAGTTCGATTGCACCATTGACGGTGCGGAACGACATATCGCTTTCTTGATCAACTTTAGCAAGCTGAACCCCTATCCTGCCATTAACTGTATAGGCGTTAACCGAACCTTCTATTCCTTCTGCTTTAATCTTCCCATTTGTTGTTCTCAACCTGCATTTCCCCTTCACATTATCCACATCCACTTCCCCGTTCACAGATTTAAGAGAAAGGTTTGTCCTTGAAGGGACTTTTATAGAAAATTCAATACTTACTTCAACCCTTCTACCAAAAATCCAATCGAGCAGTCCTCCTCCTCTCCTCTTGGGATAATCGGGTTCGATCATCAAGCGGTTGGTCTGGTTATCGATCACGATCTTAACCTTCTTCATAAACGCTTCTACATCCTCGCGGTTTCTGGCCTTCACCTTGATCATGGCATATACTTCGACAGAATCTACATCCCATGACTCAGCAGAAATTTTACCATTTATGTTACTGAGATCAACCTGTCCACCCTGTGGAAAGTGAAAAACCTGTCTAAATTCTTTGGACAGACTAGCCGCCTGAAGAAGACCAAAAAATCCAAAAATCAGGGCGAATGTCAATACAACCCGATACTGTCTCTTTTTCATCAGGAATCCCTCCTTTTTTAATTTGATGGAGACTGAAATAAGATGAGAGTAGAGGCTTTCATCTACCCATACTTCTTACCTCTTTACTTCATACACATAGTATCAAATAACCAGCATCCAGCATCATCAAAAAGAATCTAGCCATCTATCTAATTTTCCTTTTTCACAGCAATGCCCCAATGAACAGGATCAGTGGGAGGATCATCATTCCAATCCTCAAAAGAATGAGACCCGTCTGTACGATAATAAACTGTGTATTCGCCGGGATCCAAACGGATAACTTCATTTACCATACAATTCTTATGAGCACCTCCTGCATATTCTGTATCCCGATATTCCATCTTCCATATTTTGTATCCCTTTGCATTTTCTATCCATCCGCAATCGTACATCTCACCATCCTCACCCTCTCCAATAGCGTAGATTCGTACTTCAGTCGGCTCTTTCAGTATAAATCGGCGGTGAGCTCGCTCATGGTCTCCCATACGAATCATCTGAACCAAAATAGTGGAATCCCTTTCCTCATAATAGGGCTTAACATTTGCAGGATCAAAATCTTTGCCCACTCCCCACAAAGTAATTCCCCAGGCTTCAGGATCATACGGAGGTCCAGCATTCCAACTGCGGTATGCATAAGAATCATCTGTGATATAGTATACCTCGTAATATCCCGGCGCAAGAGAAATAATACCATCAAACAAACGGTTTTTCTTTGCACCTCCTGCGTGCTGTGTGTTCTCTCGGCTCATTTGCCAGACAGGCTTTCTGGTGCTTGCATCTAGAATCCAGCCATAATCTACAAAATGTCCTCTGTAACCATATTCACCCAGACAACGGATCCTAACCCTTGTAGGTTTTTTCAATACAAATCCCTTTTCTTCAAAACGATTATTGCCAACTCTTGTAATATCTACAATGATTTTTCCTTCCTGTTCTGGTTTGTATGGCTTAACAACAGACTTTTTCTGGAATTCTTTACCCACAGCCCACAGTGTAATTCCCCAATGAGAAGGATCAAAAGGAGGAAGACTGTTCCAGCCATCGGAGGAGTGAGAGCCATCTGTTACAAAGTAGACAATGTAATCCCCCGGAGGAAGGGTTATTTCTTCATCTACCATTCTGTTTTTATCAGCACCACCTGCCCATCTGGTACGGCGATATTTCATTTCCCAAACGGGTTTGCCAGTAGCATTATTGACAATCCAGCCGTAATCGTACATCTCACTGTTATCCCCTTCACCAATGGCATAAACTCTGAGCTTTGCTTCTTGACTCAAGGAGAAACCTTTTTTCTCAAACTCATCGTCCCCTAAGGGTGCTATCTGGACAACAGCATTTTCTTCTTGCGGAATTTTTGTCAACTTCACTGCATCCCGATCCTTTTCATCGACCGAGAGAATAACGCCCCACGACCTTGACTTTCGTCGCCAATCTCTCCGAAAACCGCTGAACAGACCTTGAAGAAAATCTCCAAAATCTCTGTAATTATAACCCCAGAAGCCTCTGGGGGATACAGCATAGTAGAGCTCGTATTTTCCCGAAGAAAGACGCATCTCTTTTACTGCTTTTCTGTCATATTTCAATCTCTGTTTAGAATTGTCAGGTGTCATTTGCCAGACCACGTGACGAGTCGCACTATCCAATATCCAGGGATAAGCAAGCATGTTGTCTCCCCACCTATCACTTGCTCCCCGGGCTTCAATTCTAACACGTACATTTTTGGAGAGAGTGAACCCCTTTTCAGCAAAATCTCGATGCCGGAAATCGCGTATCTCAATAACGCTGACATCCTTTGCAGTGGCAGTAGAAATCACAAGTAAGATAAAAAATAATTTCAAAACTTTCATAACTTATTAGCCTATTTTTTTCTTAAAAGAACGTCTCCTTCATTCGTGTATGCTTTAAGCATTCCACCATTGTGAGCAATCACTCCTTCCATTACTTCCCCATCATCCCTTTCCTTAATTGGTAGATCAAAATCCGACTCGATTTTCCCCTCTTCTGTTCGCACACGTACTCGTAACGAAGCATCCGGCGGGAGGGAAATTTCTATATCGCCTTCATCAGTTCCCATACGATAAATTCCGTTCTCCATCGGTTGAAAATCCACTCGGATGTCTCCTTCATCCGAACTCAGCGAAAAATAGTGTGCTTTAACGTTCCTCAAGACAATTTCGCCCTCATCAGCCCTGAAAGTTAATTCTTCAAACATGCCGTCTTCAACCAGAATCCTTCCCTCATCTGCATCAATTTTACAAAATCCTTGACTTTTGGTATCACTACCATAAATCTTGACATCCCCTTCATCAGCGTTGATCTGGATCTCTTTAGAACTAACATCTTCTAGTTCCACATCCCCTTCATCAGTATCGATGGTTAATTTACCTGCTGCTCCTAATACTTCCACATCTCCCTCGTCGGCCTTAAGCCTGAGTCGAACTTTTTTGGGTACTGTAAGTTCGTAATCAACCACTCCAGTCTTCCAACCTTTCTCACGCCAGAAATCGCTGTCAAAAAGATCAAAGAAGTTAAAATGTTCGCCCCTTCTATGGTCCAATTCTTTGATTACTAAGCGATTACCACCTTCATATATTTGAACTTGTATCTCATTTAACAACCGTTCTGCTTCTCGCCTATTTCGCCCCCAGGCTCTCTTTGTCATTTTGAGATAGACTTCATCTTTCTCCCAGGTCTTTACCACAATGCTTCCCTCGTCAGCCGTTAGTGAAACACTCCCATTCGGTGAAAGTTTAAAAGTTTTTTCCTCCACCTTGCTGACTTCCACTGACAGTGCCCTCCCTGAAACACTTAATCCAAGAAGGAAAAACACTATTCCAAGAATCTTTTCTTTTCTCATGGTTCTACTCCTTGATTGGTTTTAGTCCCATAAAAAATGTTATTCCTTCAAAACCACTTTATAATTCATTCATAACAATATGAGTTTCCATTTGCAAAATGGTACAGCAAACAAAAAGCTATTTAAATTTTGCATTCATTTTATTTGGTTACTTAGAAAAAGAAAAGTACGCATTAATCGGATGAGCCAAATTTTCTCACTTACGTTCGATGGTAAACTGGCCCAGTCCCGGTGTAATGTACAAGAAAAACCTGTTCTTTTTCTCCTGGTAATCATCCGAATAGTAATAGTTCCCTCGACGATAGAAAGATTGATCAATATCCTTACTGGATAGAAAACTCAAACCTCCCCCGATTCTCATCTTGATTCCTATATCTCTGGGAAGCGAAACAACTGCTTCGCCTATATCAAGATCCACTTTGGCCCTGCTCTCGGATAAAAGATCTCCACCAAAATCTATGTCGATTTCTCCTATACCACCGTTGATGTTTGCCTTTTTAAACCGTGCATTTCCAAGTTTAACAAGTCTTATCTCTCCAACCTTAGCATCGATATCCAGAAAATCCATCAAGATGGGATTGGGTTCGTCAAAACGGACTTCCACCTCACCAGCCCAGTTGTTCAAGTAGAATTCTCGCAACCGAAGGCCGCCCATTTCCATTGTGAGCTCTCCTGCTTTGACTTTTGAATCAAAAAAAATGTCTACACCGTAGGGAAGTCTAACGATTAAATCACTGGTGAAAACAACCGACAACCAAACGGAACACCGGAAAAGAATTAACCTGAATGAAAGAACCATCCCCAATTGGAATGATTATCCTCAACGCCCGTAACATGCGTTGGTCA
>CAZPNF010000088.1:0-7226 GCA_964587715.1 uncultured bacterium
TTTTGCAGTGGGTTTTTCAGCTCCATGATTTTTCTGGTGACATTTAGTTTCGTTTCTCATAGGCTTTACACCCACCACGATCTGAAAAATACCACCAGAGCCACCAGTAGTTTTGCAATGAAAAAGTATTTGTATATAAAAAAGACATAATAAATATATATCCTAATTATTGATAGATGAATCTACAAAATATTTTATTGAATGTCAAGTTATTAATTTCTATTTTCAAAAAAATCTTATTTTTCTTTTTTATTTATAGAATTAATTATTCTTTATTCATTCACTTTCTCTCTATCCTTATCTTTCCTTTGCGTCCTCTGTGCCTTTGCGGTTTCTTCCATCGATCATTCAAATTCTCTTAAAATCTTCTTGCGAATATATCTCAAAATATGTACCTTTTTTATCGGGATTTCTCTAATGAGATGATGAAATGAGACGCCTTACTTCTATTATTTTCTTCATTCTTTTCTGGCTGATTGCTGTTTCTCTTTATGGAAGGTCTGAATGGCAGCAGTTGGTTCGTAAGCCTGTTGTGGTTTACTGCCACAGAGAGGATCTAAAAAATGGGCAGAGAATAATGTCAATGGTGGAAAATGCACTTCCAGGGATTGAGCATGATCTTGGGCTGGTTAATCCCGGGAAAATAACAATTGTCATTGCTTCATCGGAGGGGGAGTTTGATACTGTCACCGGCGGACAGATTCCAGAATGGGGAATCGGTGCTGCGGATCCTGCCCGGGGAATTGTTTTCTTGAAGTCTCCTCGATTTGCCAAACCAGAAACGAACCTCAACCAGGTTGTAACCCACGAGTTGACACATGTTGTACTTGGAATGATTCTTAAAGGAAAGGATGTAAGCCGCTGGTTTGATGAAGGATTAGCCCAATACGAATCTGGAGAAGGAGGCATGTGGGGAACTATTCTTTTGGCCAGGAGTATTTTTGCTGGAGGAATTATCTGGCTTGATGATATTGATAATGTTCTAAAATTTCGTCGTCATAAGGCTGGGTTAGCTTACCTGGAATCACGCACAGCAATAGATTATCTTGTAGAACATTACGGAAGAGATGTACTCGCACGCGTCATTCAAGCTCTCAAAAAAGAAGACGGAATGGACAACGCGTTAGTCTCAAGTATAGGAATTGGTTTCCATGAGTTTCAGAATAATTGGTACCGAGCATTAAAACACAAATACCGCTGGTATGTCTTCATGGATTTTCCAGTGGTTCTCAGTACGCTTTTTGTAATACTTTTCTTGACTGCTTTTTTTGTTACACGCAGGCGAATGCGTAAGAGGAAAGAAATATGGGAAAAAGAGGCACTGCATGGGTACGGAGATTTTGAGGAAGATTAGACATCGTGTTGAATATCTTTTCCTTCTTGGCCTTGTACTTTTGACCTGGATGTTTTCTCTTAAAGGGATTCTTTTGTTAGGAGATTTACTCGGATGGTTTGCTTTTTCAGTTCTCGGAGTCAGGCGTAAAGTTGTTCTTGACAATCTTTCCCGTGCCTTTCCTGAAAAATCTGAAAAAAAGCTTTTGATAATTGCCAGAAAAAGCTATCAAAACTTTGCTAAGATGACTCTGGAATACATGCGTTTCCCTCGCATGACTGGAAAGGATGTTATTTCCTTATGCAGGTTGGAAGGTGAGAAAAACCTTGAGTATGTTCTCAGGAAAGGTAAAGGAGCTGTTTTAGTGGGAGGTCACTTTGGGAACTGGGAGCTTATGGGCGCTGCACTTGTGCAGTTAGGGTACTCTGTTTCTTTTCTGGTAGGGGAGCAGCATAACAAACTTGTGGACGATATGATGAACTGCAACCGTGCTCTCATGGGAATTAAAATCATTCACATGGGGATGGCAGTCCGGGGGGTACTGAAGGCTTTGAGAAACAATGGCTTCGTGGCTTTGCTTTCTGATCAAGATGCTGGACGTGATGGTGTCTTTGTAAACTTTTTCGGCAGACCTGCTTCCACTCCCCAGGGTCCTGCTGTTTTTGTACTTAAGACAGGTGCACCGATTATATTTGGCAGTGCGGTACGTCTTCCAGGAGGAAAACATCGTATAATATGTGAACTATTGTCTTTTGACCATTTACATGGACTAACCTCTGAGAATATTCGGGAGGTTACTCAATCCTATACGAGTTTGTTGGAACGAATCATACGTGCCTATCCTGATCACTGGTTCTGGATGCACCGCCGCTGGAAATCTCGTCCTCTGAATGAGATGGGAGAGAAGTAATTTGAGTGGTTTCCGCAAGATTCTGGTTCTTCAAACAGCTTTTGCTGGCGATCTGATACTTGCTGCTCCACTTGCTCGAGGAGTAAAAGAAGTATTTAAGGAGAGCGAAGTTCATTTTCTTGTTATACCTGAAACAGCAGTTCTTTTGAAACACAATCCTTTTGTCGATAAGGTATGGATTTACGACAAGAAAAGATCTGAAAAAGGTATAGGCTCTTTTCTAAGATTAATGCGAAAGCTTTCTAAGGAAGAGTTTGATCTTGCGATTGTTCCTCACAGATCGTTAAGAAGTGCTCTCCTTGTTTTCGGTGCCAGAATTCCCCGACGTGTGGGTTTTGATCGAAGTACTGGAGCTGTTTTTTTTACAGATGTTGTCCCTTATTTTAAAAACCTCCACGAGGTTGAGAGAAATTTCAAACTTCCCCAGGTTCTTGGCTGGAGTGGAGATATTTCCCCCCCAGAACTCTTTCCAGGTGCAGAAGAAAGAGAAGAAGTCGACAGGTTTTTTGATGAAGCAGGAATAAAGCCCGGAGAGAATCTGCTTGCCGTTGCCCCTGGATCTGTCTGGCCCACGAAAAGATGGCCCGCTGAAAGATTTGCCAGTGTAATAGATGAGTCCTGGAAGAAGTGGAAAATCCGCTCTGTTCTGATAGGGGGAAAGAGCGATGTTACTCTTGGACAGAGAATAGTAAGAGAAACCGGGGACACCATTGTAAATGCAATGGGGCGGTTTTCTTTACTTGCATCTGCAGAATTAATCAGCAGGTGCAGAGTGATTCTTACCAATGATAGTGCTCCGCTTCATCTTGCTATAGGAGTTGGTACTCCTGTGGTAGCTATCTTTGGGCCAACTGTTCCTTCATTTGGATTTGCACCGTATGGAAACGGGCACACTGTTATAGAAAAGGAATTGGAATGCCGTCCCTGCAGCATTCACGGCGGCAAAAAGTGTCCCAGAGGCCACTTCCGCTGCATGAAGGATATATCAGTAGAAGAGGTAACCCAGGCACTAAAAAAGTATTTTATCCAATGAATGAGAATCTTATTAAAATCGATCCCTTTTGTATCGACGACTCTTTAATCAAAGAAGCAGCAAGCTTTCTTAAAAAAGGAGGTATCATTGCTTATCCAACAGAAACATTTTATGGTCTGGGAGGAGATGCTACAAAGGAAAGCGTGATCCAGCAGATTTACAGACTTAAGGGAAGAAATCCTCAAAAACCTCTCTTGATTTTAGTCTCTCGAATGGAGGAAATTTATCCCCTGGTACTTTTTGTTACACCAGAAGCAAAGATTATGATGGAACATTTCTGGCCAGGGCCTCTGACACTTGTTTTCCATTCTTCACCGAGCCTTCCAAAGTCCCTCACAGGAGAAAGCGGTAAAGTGGGAATAAGAATTTCCCCCGATCCCATCTGCCAGGTATTGTTGAAGTATCTTGAGAAGCCGCTTGTATCTACGAGTGCTAATCCCGCAGGCAAAAAGCCGGCTCAGTCGGCTTCTCAAGTGTTGGAATATTTTGGTGAGAAGCTGGGAATGATTCTGGATGGGGGTGAAAGAAAGTCCACACTTCCGTCCACAGTGGTGGATGTTTCAGAGGATTTGCCAAAAGTCATTCGTAAAGGGGTAATTGATATGAAAAGAATCGAAAGCTTAGTTGGAAAAATAGATGGATAGAAAGAGATTTAGAGTCCTTTTTGTCTGTACAGGAAACAGCTGCCGCAGCCCGATGGCGGAAGGTATTCTCAGGGATTTTCTTGAGAAGAGAGGGGTAAAAAATATTGCTGTGGAGTCAGCCGGAATAATGGCTCCAGTGGGTGCAGCTCCGACAGATTATGCTGTTCTGGCAATGGTAGAGACCGGGATTGACATCTCAGGTCACATGTCTCGTCCACTGACACAAAAGATGGTGGAAGAGGCGGACCTGATTCTTGCGATGGAAAAGATGCATCTGAAATTCGCTGAGGGGTTTTCTCGTAAAGCAAGGGGGAAAGTTTTTCTACTGAAAGAATTTGGTAAAATGTGTAGTAGAGGAGAAGTGGCTGATCCTATTGGTAGTGAGCTTGAAGTTTATCGTAAATGCCGTGATGAGTTAGAAAGGGAAATAAAAAGAATTCTTCCAGAGCTGCTTGATCTGGCAGAAAGATAATGAACTGATTCTCTCGGACCAAAATAATTTATTCACCGCAGAGACGTCAAACTCGCAGAGAAAAATAAAGACTCATTCGATTAATGCGTACTTTTCTTTTTCTAAGCAGTTTGAATTACTTGTTGATTTCTTGACGGTTGATAATTTATCGCGGTTTCTCTAAACAGGAATAGTCTATGCTGAAAATGGCTGAAGAAATCAATCGCATTCTTGTAATCAGAACCGACCGCATTGGTGATGTGGTGCTTTCGCTTCCAGTTGTGACAACTCTCAGACGGCAGTATCCCAAGGCTTATATTGCAATGCTTGTTAATCCTGCTGTCCGAGAGATTGTAGAAGATCATCACGATCTGGATGAAGTGCTTTTGGATGAAGGGACAGGAATCAGAGGTTTTTTTGAGCTTGTCAGAAAAATCCGTCTAAGAAAGTTCGATGCAGCAGTTCTTCTTCATCCAACTCTTCGTCTGGCTTTTGCTTTAGCTGCTGCTGGTGTGCCCTGGAGAATTGGGACGGGGTATAGAATCTATTCTTTTCTTTTCAACAAAAGAGTTTTTGAGCACAGAAAAGGCAGCCTTCGTCATGAAGTGGATTATAATCTCTCCTTAGCAGGTATACTCGGGGCCGATAGTTCTGGAGTTGATTTCAACTTTCCTGTTTCTGAGGAAGCATCCTGGAAAATAGAAAAGCTTTTTAAAGAAATGAGAATCAGCAGTGAAAAACCCATTGTTGTTCTTCATCCAGGAAGCAGGGAGTCTGCACTTGATTGGCCTGTAAGTTATTTTGCTCAACTTGCAGATTATCTTGTAAAAAAATCAAATGCTCAGGTTATTGTAACAGGAGGTAAGGGGGAAGAAAAAGTTGTCTCAGAAGTTTTGAAAAATGTCTCGGGGGAAATTTATGGAATGGTCGGGCGTTTGAATCTGAAAGAACTGGCAGCTCTTCTCAAAAAAGCTGATCTTGTTGTGGCTAACAGTACCGGGCCTCTCCATATTGGAGTAGCCGTTGGCACGGAGGTAATAGGTTTTTATCCTCCTTTAACTCCTGCCAGTGTGAGGCGATGGGGTCCCTACAGACGGGAAACGAGCGCTTTTGTACCGAATGTTCCTGAATGCAGTCGGTGCATCAGATCAAAATGTATTCACTGGAACTGTATGGAATTGATTACAGTGGAGGAAGTATGGAAAAGGGCTGATGAAAAGCTCAAGAAAAAGAGGCTCGCATGATAAAACAGTCAAAAATTATATTGAATATTGTGATTCCTGTGGAATTGGTTTTTGTATTCTGGCTGACTGGAGTTTCTATGGGGCAGAGAGCGGATACAGTCTCTATTCATAGAACTGTAATTATCGATACCCTTGTAATGAAGACCGGGAGTTCTAAATTTTTTTCTCTGGATGATTTTGAGTCTGTATCCAGCGAGAATAAAGTTCAATTCAGAAAGATTGAAAACAAAGCTTTTTCTGTTGGTGAGCATCTTGTTTTTGAAATTGCCTACGGGTTCATTAGAGCTGGTACCGCAACGATGAGCATTCCTGATACGCAGTGGGTACGTGGAAGGCCGTGTTATCATATTGTTACCACAGCGCAGTCCAACAAGTTCTTTTCGTTTTTCTTTAAGGTGAGAGATAGAGTAGAATCACTGATTGATATGGATGGTATCTTTACATGGAGATTTGAGAAACATATAAGAGAGGGAAAATTTCATGCAGACAAATACGTGGAATATGATCAGTATCTGAGAGAGGTTATTACTAAAAAAGATACAATGGCTGTTCCTCTGTATGTGCAGGATATTCTTTCTTCCTTTTATTATGCTCGAACTGTTCCCATGGAAGTTGGAGATTCTTTTGATATCGACAATTATGCAGATGGAAAAATATATCCATTAAAGGTTTTAGTACACAGAAAGGAGCGAATTAAAGTGCCGGCAGGTTCATTTAACTGTATTGTAGTTGAACCAGTTTTGAGAGGGGAGGGACTTTTTAACCAGAAAGGAAAGTTAACTATCTGGCTTACAGATGATGAACGAAAGATACCTGTCCTTATGAAAAGTAAGGTAGTGATTGGTTCTATTGATGCAAGGTTGAAGAGTTTTAAAATTGGTGAGTAAACTAATTAACTGAACTTTTGTAAGTTTTTCATTTGTGTGATAAAAATGAAAAATATCAAAATCCAAATGGCCAAAACAATACTCGTCTGTTTTTATCATTTGGAATTTTATAAAAATATTGGTCAGTCCCATTCTTACAAAAGTTCAGTAATTAAAAAAGAGAGAAAGAAATATGTCAAAGTACAAAGAAATTGATATCGACAGGGTTAAAACTACTTCTATTAAAGATCGAGAAAGTAAAGTATCGGTTGAGCAGGTAGCCAGACCTGTGATCTCCGGAAGTAAATTACAAACGTTCTTGAAGAGCCTTCCCCAAGTATTAGCAGCTCGTGATTTTGGAGAATTGGTTTCTCGCATTGTTCAGGCAGTTCATTCCGGGAAACCCGTTCTTTTGATGATGGGTGCACACGTGATTAAGGTTGGTTTGAGCCCGATCATTGTAGACTTGATGGAGAAAGGAGTAATTAGTGGAATTGCTTTTAACGGTGCTGGGCCGATTCATGATACAGAGTTGACCTATTTTGGAAAAACTTCAGAGGATGTGGGTGCATTTCTAAAAGACGGACGATTTGGTATGGCAAAAGAGACCGCTGATATTCTCAACCAAACTGTTGTTAAAGGACGTGAGGAAGGACTCGGTTTTGGTGAAGCTATAGGAAAGCAGGCAGTGGAAGATAAGCCGCCGCATTTCAATTTGAGTATTCTTGGTCAGGCATACAGGCTG
>CAZPNF010000089.1:0-7218 GCA_964587715.1 uncultured bacterium
TGATCAGGCCGAACTGTTACAATCTGTCCGACTTCTAAGAAATCACTGCCTGACTTTTGTGATAGAACTTTCTGAGCAAATGTCATTCCCATTTTGGTCCTCGTGATTTATTGTTATGGACTAAACCTTTTGTAAGTTCCCAGATTAACCCTTCAGAGTTTTAAGAGTGCTGTCTCTGCGAGGGACGGCGTCAGCCGGACCGAAGCAGTCTCCTCCAGGCTTATTTCATTTATGAAAGGCTGAGGCCTAAATTCCTTCCGTTCTCCAGTTTCCTGCATCCATTTCCATCATTAACCATTAAGCAGTCCGCCCTTCTGGTAGATTTCCATCTGCAACTCTGAGAATGGAGCAACCTGAATGGTTTCCCCTGTTTTTTTTCTGAAAATCTCCCCTGTTTTTAAATTAACAGTGATCTCTTCACCACTTTCAATCCCTGAGGCGACCAGATCACTTACAATAATTGGCAGTCCAGCATTTATGGCGTTTCTTTCGTATATCAGGCCGAAGGATTTTGCAATAATTAAACTTATGCCGAGGCTTTTAAGGCAGTCCACTGCCTGCTGGCGTGATGATCCTGCTCCGAAATTTGAGCCTGTTACTACAATATTACCGGGCCTTGTTTTTTTTGCAAAATCTTCCCAGCCTTTTAGATTATCAAACGTGTACTGCCCCATCTCTGAAATCTCAGTGACTGTGAGATGACGGTTGTGGAAAATCATGTCAGTATCAATGTTGTCCTTTTTAATTACCCATACCCTGCCTGTAAGTTCAATCGGCTTTTCTGCCTTTGCCCCGGTAGAACGTTTTTTATCCTTCCCTGATGGAGCAAGTTTTTTCACAACGAATAAAACCGGTTTTTCAGGAATTGAATCTGAAGTTGTGATCACTCCTGCTACACTGGATGCAGCAGCAGTTGCTGGCGAAGCGAGGTAGACATCGCCTTTGCCCTGTTTACCCGGAAAATTTCTGTTGCCGGTGCTGACTGTCACTTCCCCAGGGCCGTTCTGTCCGATCTGTCCTGCTGCACATCCTGCACATCCGGGGTTGCCGACAAGAGCACCTGCTTTCATAAAAATGTTGATCAGTCCTTCCTTTAAACAGCGATTCCAGACCTGACGGGTTGAAGGAACTATTTTTAAAACTACCCCCGGAGCAACCTTTCTGTTTTTAAGAATCTCAGCTGCAGTAAGCATGTCTTCAAATCGCCCGTTTGTGCACGAGCCGATAAAAGCCGAATCGATTTTTTTACCCTGAACTTCTTTTACGGCAATTACATCCTCAGGATGCCCGGGGCGGGAGATAAGAGGCACAAGGTCATCCAGAGAGATTTCAAACTCTTTTTTGTAGGGAGCATCAGCGTCAGCATAAACAAGGGCAAAACCTTCTCCCTTTGCCTGAAAGAATCTGATTACCTCGTCATTTGGAGGGAAAAGAGCAATTGTTCCACCCATCTCTGTTGCCATTGATGCGATTGTAATCCTTGAACTTAGATCCAGAGAATCAACACTGTCACCATAGAATTCTACAGCGTATCCCAACCATCCTGCAGCGCCAAATTCTTTTAAGAGCCGCAGCACAATGTCTTTTGCATGGGTCCCCTCTGGAGGTTTTCCTTTCAGCACAATTTTTATGGTTTCTGGTACTTTAAACCATGTCATTCCGTAAGCAAAAACTGCAGCAATATCTTTGTCACCCATGCCCTGACCAAAGGCGCCGACAGCACCAATGATGTTTGCATGGGAATCAGTTGACACAAGGGTTCCTCCTGGTTTTATCCATCCCTCTTCAATGGCAACGTGGGTTCCAATTCCTCTGTTTATGTCAAAGACACTGATCCCGTTCTTTCTTGCAAAAACCCGGCATATCTGTTGATTGGCAGCATAGTTTTGATCCGAGCCAGTAGGGTTGCAGTCAAATGTAAAAAAGGTCTTTGATGGATCATTGATTTGGAGATTGTTCTCCACAATATTTTTTACTACATTTGCACCTCCGAAGTCCCGTGCAATGCGGACGTCAATTTTAATGTTAGCAATATCTCCGGATTTTAATGATCTATCAGAATGGTTGGAGAAAATTTTTTCAACGATCGTTTTTCCCATGATGACCTCGTAATCTTATTCCTCGATAAGAAAGCCCTTCTGTTTCATCAATAATGGATTAAACGTAGCAAAATCCACCTGGTGGACAAAAACAGCCTCAACAACCTGGGGTCTGCCCTCACCTTCTTTTGAGTGGCAGATAATAATATTGCGGACGTCTTCTGGTACGTCGCATTCAGCCGCAATGACTGCACCTGAAATTGGATGGCGGGCGTATTTACCCGAAAGACTTTTTCTGTACCGTCCTGACCCGTCAGGTTCATACTCTAAAAGTTTTCCCACGTCGTGAAGAAGACCTCCTGCATAGAGTCTGTCAAAATTTATTCTGTAGGGAAGATTTTTGTATGTTTCAATCTGAGTTCTGCCGAGTGCTACTGCTCCTTCTGTTACGACAATAGTGTGCTCGATCAGGTTGATTCCGTGAGTGTCGACAAGGAGTGTAAAAGGGATTTTCTTTAGTTCATTAAGAGATTTCCACTTTCCCTGCTCGCATGCTGAAACCCATGTTTTGATGACGCTGTTACGAAGATTTTGATTCTTAATATTATCAAGCTGATCTTTAAATAGAGCCTCTATCTCTTCTGGAGTAATCATTATCTTTCTCCTGATTTGTATCCTGAAAGTTGTGTCCTCAATATAATAATTCCAATGGTTGATTTCAATTGTTATTTGTTTGCTGCTGAATGTTTGCTCCCCCACCCATGAAATCCTTACGGATTAACTCCGCCTCCGTTTCCCCCCTGATTGTTAACAATCATCTTTAAAATAAATCCAAAAATTCACTTGATTTAGTTAATGATTTTTCTTAAAATAAAAACTCCAATTGATACGTAAAAAATAAATTAATTAAATCCGGAGGAATTTGCAAAGTGGAGAAGTGTAAAAACTACCAATCTAATCTGGCAAAGTGCAACTGTACTTACGAACCATGTCCACGAAAAGGTATCTGCTGCGAGTGTATTGCTTACCATAAACAAATGGGGGAACTTCCTGCCTGTTTTTTCCCTGATGATGTTGAGCGGACCTACGATAGATCGATCCGGCGTTTTATGGCACTTCAGAGGTGAAACCATGCGAATAAAGCAACATCCTATCCTGAGTTTTAAACGAGATAAACGAATCACATTTAACTTCGATGGAAAACCCATTGAGGCGTATCAAGGGGAAACGATTGCTGCGGCTCTTCATGCAGCAGGCATAAAGGTGCTGAGTCACAGTCTGAAATTCCATCGTCCCAGAGGATTTTTTTGCGCTATCGGAAAGTGTGCTTCCTGTATGATGGAAGTGAATGGTGTTCCCAACGTGAAATCGTGTCTGAGATTAGCCGAAGAAGGAATGGACGTAAGTCCACAGCAGGGTTGGGGCAAACTCCATGAAACAGGTGAAAAACATAATTACGCCAAGACACCTATCCCCACACTTGAGACGGATATAGCCGTGGTAGGAGGGGGGCCTGCAGGATTGTCCGCTGCTATCTATGCTTCCCGGTTTGGGGGTGAGGTTATGGTTTTTGATGAAAACAATCGTGTGGGTGGTCAGTTGATTAAGCAGACCCACATGTTTTTTGGTTCGAAAGAACATTATGCAAAAGTCAGAGGAATAGACATCGGTGGTAAACTTATCGAAGAATTGGGAGAGAATGTTAAGGTTTTTACAGAAACACCTGTCATCGGTTATTATCATCCATATCAGTTGGCTGTAATTAAGAACAACAAAATCCACAGGGTTCTTGCAAAAAAAATCATCGTTGCAACTGGTGCATCCGAAAACATGCTCACCTTTCCCAACAACGATCTTCCCGGGGTCTACGGTGCTGGTGCTGTTCAGACTCTTATGAATGTATACGGAATACTGCCCGGCCGCAGGGTGCTCATGGTGGGGGCTGGCAATATTGGAGTTATTGTTTCGTACCAGCTCCTCCAGGCCGGTGTGGAAGTTGCAGCAGTTGTTGAGGCTTTACCAACAATTGGTGCCTATCAAGTACACGCATCCAAACTTAGGAGGTGCGGTGTACCGATTCTTACCCGACACACCATTAAACGTGCCATCGGAGAAGAAAGTGTCGAAGGTGCAGCCATAGTTCAGCTGGATAAGAACTGGGAGGAAATTGAAGGGACAGAAAGAGGTCTTAAAGTAGACACGATCTGTCTTTCCGTAGGTCTCAGGCCAACGGCAGAGATCTTCTCCCTTGCGGGATGTCGAATGGTCAATATCCCGGAGTTGGGCGGCGAGGTTCCTCTGCGTAATGAGAATATGGAGACTTCCGTAGAAGGCATCTACGTGGCAGGCGACGCTTCTGGTATTGAGGAGGCAAGTTCTGCCATGATGGAAGGTCGTCTGGCAGGGCTGGATGCGGTAGAGAAGCTGAAAGGGAGATCAAGTGAAATCACCAGATTGAAGGAGGACGTAAAAAAGAATCTAAAGGAATTAAGGAGCGGACCTTTTGGGGAAAAGATCAGAATTGGAGAAGAAAAACTATTTCAGGAGATTCGTAAAAAATGAGCTATCTTGAAGACGGCGTTATTAGTATTGAAGAGATTGAGGTTCCCACAGAGGAACGGTTTCAAAAAGGTGCGGTGGCTGTTATAGAGTGTGTTCAAGAGATACCGTGTAATCCATGCTCGGATAGCTGCCTGCGTGGGGCCATTACCATAGAAGGTTCGATCAACAATATTCCAGAAATCGATTTTGATCTCTGCAACGGCTGCGGCATCTGTGTTGCCAATTGTCCGGGTCTTGCTATCTTCCTTGTGGATAAATCTTACAAAGATAAAAAAGCTTTAGTTGGCATTCCATACGAATTTGTACCTCTGCCTGAGAAAGGGGAAGAAGTGATTTTGCTGAATAGGGCTGGTGAAGTCTGTGGAGAAGGCGTTGTAGAAAAAGTGCGAAATGCAAAGTCTCAGGATAGAACGGCAATTGTCTTTTTGGCTGTTGACAGAGAATTGGCAATGACAGTACGATTTTTCAGGAGAAAACAAAATGCAGGATAAAAAAGGCGAAGAAAAAATCATTGTCTGCCGCTGCGAAGATGTTACGTCGGAGGAGGTTGAAGCTGCTATTGATGGGGGAATAACTGACCCTGAGGAACTAAAGCGTTTTTTACATGTAGGAATGGGACCGTGTCAGGGACGCACATGCGGTCGTTTGATTTCCCGGATTCTTTCCAGAAAAACAGCAAAGCCAATCTCTACCATTAAAAGTATCTCACATAGACCGCCTTTAGTTTCTGTGCCCATCAGTGAATTTTTGGGAGAGGAAGATGAATAAAACGTTTGACGTAATCGTTATTGGCGGAGGAATCACTGGTACAGCAACAGGATATTATCTTTCTAAGAGGGGACTCGATGTACTTCTTCTGGAGAAGGAATTTTTAACTTCTGGTTCTACTGGAAGATGTATAACAGGTATCCGCCAGCAGTTTTCTACACCTGCTACAATCCAGACAGCCATGGAATCAGTACGTCTGTTTCGTTCGATGAAAGAAGAATTAGGTCTGGATGTCGAATGGAAGAATTCAGGATACCTCTTTCTGGCACATTCCGGAGAGACGATTGAAATGTTTAAAAAGAATATTGCCGTCCAGAATAAATTTGGTCTGGATGTTAAGTTAATTTCAAAAGAAAAGTGCAAAAAGATTGTCCCGCTTCTGGAAACAGAAGGGCTTCTCGGTGGTGCGTGGTGTCCCTCTGATGGACAGGCCAATCCATTCTTGGTGGTCAAAGGATATACAGATGGTATCCGCAGGAACGGAGGAAGAATAGAGACAGGAACAGAAGTAGTTAAAATCACTGTGGAGAAAGGTCGGGTTCAATCTGTTACCACTGCCTCCGGGGATACTTATATAACTTCAAAAATACTCAATGCTGCTGGGCCCTGGGCTAAGGATGTTGGGAAGATGGCAGGGATTGATCTCCCCGTAGAACCTGAAAGGCACGAAGCCTTGATTACTGAAGGAGTTCAGTACACAGGAATACCAATGCTTGTGGATTACAGGCCAGACGGTGGTTATTTTGTACAGCGAGTAACAGGGCAGTTTATAGGCTGTTTTACCCCTGAGAAGAGAGACCCCGGGCGGAGGACAAAATCTACCCTTGAGTTCTTAGTTGAAATGAGTAGAAGAATGTACAGGCTGGTGCCAGCGCTTAAAAATGTGGCTGTCTTAAGACAGTGGGCAGGTTCTTATTCGATGACTCCTGATGGGAGTCCCATAGTGGATCAAACAGAGGTAGAAGGACTTTACTGCTCCGTAGGAATGAGCGGCCACGGCTTTATGCTTGGGCCTGCTCTGGGGAAATTTATGGCCCAGTACATGACAGAAGGAACCTGGCCTGTCCCGACGGAAGAATTAGCATACGGCCGCTCTTTTGGGGAAAAGGAAAGCATGTCGTAGTACGGGTACGTTTTTCGGGAGTTTTTATCAATCTGGGAGGAAATATGGAACTCGGATTAAAAAATAAAGTTGCCTTAGTTGCAGCTTCGAGTAAAGGGCTGGGAAAAGCAGTGGCGTATGGACTGGCCCGCGAAGGAACTAAATTGGTAATTTGTGCCAGGAACAAAGAAGTATTGGAAAAAACAGCAGATGACATCTTTCTGGAAACAGGTGTTTCGGTTTTCCCTCTGTCAGTAGACCTTGCTGAGAATGATCAAATTGACTGGTTAATAGAGGAAACAATGGATCTTTTTGGCAGGGTGGATATTCTGGTAACCAATGCAGGTGGACCGCCTCCAGGAAATTTTGATGTCGTAGAGGAGGCCGATTGGATGCGAGCGGTTCAGTTAACCCTGATGAGCGCTGTTAGATTGACGCGGGCAGTCCTCCCGGGAATGAAAAAACAGAAGTGGGGACGTATAATTTATATGGCATCTGTTTCTGTGAAACAACCCATAGAGGGGCTACTGCTCTCCAATGTACTCAGGCCAGCAGTGATCGGATTGACAAAAAGTTTATCCCAGGAACTTGCTCAGGATAATATTCTGGTAAATGCAGTTTGTCCCGGGTATTTCTTGACAGATAGGGTCAAAGAGTTGTTCAGGGAAAAAGCAAAGAAAAAAAAGAAGAAGATAGATAAAATTATGGAAGATGTAATTAGAGAAATTCCCCTGGGAAGAATGGGAG
>CAZPNF010000090.1:0-7216 GCA_964587715.1 uncultured bacterium
AATTAATACTGTTACGCACGATCGCTCTATGAGTCAAATTAAGTTTCATATTTATTTTGGGTTAAGACAAGTCCTCTTGTACGGATGCATCTTTACTAATAACCATTTTTGATATTTGTCATTTGGGCTTTATTTGAATTTTGGGTTTTGTCATTTGAAATTTTACAAAAATATCGGTTATCCCCATTTTTAGAAAAGTCCAGCAAAGTATTCTATCTATTCCTATTTTCTCTTTGCGCTCTTGGCGTCTCTGCGGTGATATATCTTACAACGCAAAGCCGCAAAGCTCGCTAAGATTTTTATATAAAACACCTTATCCATTCCTATCTTTTCTTTGCGTCCTCCGTGCCTCAGCGGTGAACTAATTCTGTTGACAGTTTAAATGTATTTCGATAATTTCTGCCTTTTCAACAATTCCACAATCTGCTTTACCTCCTCTCCCCTCTCTCGTTTGCAAACGAGGATTGCTCCCTTCTCCTGAACGACAACTACATCTTCAAGACCGAGGACAGCGACAACACCGCCAGAGGCATGAACATAGGAATTCTTTGTATCTAAAAGAATAATATTACCGGAGGTAAAATTTCCATTTTTGTCTTTAGGACTCAACTTGTGCATCTGTTCCCATCCCCCAAGATCATTCCAGGCAAAATTCCCCTTCACGAGATAGACGTTCTTTGCTTTTTCCATTACTCCATAGTCAATGGAAATACCTCTGATTTGTTTGTAGACTCTTTGAAGAGCTTCTTCATAATCGGATTTACCAAAATGGCTCTGAATTTCTAAAAGGCTCTCGTAAAGATCAGGCAAAAACTCTTCTAAAGTTTTCAGGAAGACCGAAACCTGAAAAATAAATATACCGCTGTTCCAGAAGAAATCTCCGCTCTCAAGAAACCTCTGAGCCGTTGCCAGGTTTGGTTTTTCTGCAAACGTCTTAACACTAAAAACCTCTGTTTTATTAATCAAATCAATTCTTTCATCAACCTGAATATACCCATATCCCGTAGCTGGACGGTCAGGAGAAATTCCAATTGTTACGAGACCTTCCTTCTCACCGGCCAATTTAACAGCCGCATCTACGGTCCTGCGAAAGACTGCTTCCTTCTTAACGAGGTGATCTGCCGGTGAGACAATCATTATTCCATCTGGATCTTTTTTCTGAATAACAATGGCAGCAAGGCCAATACATGGAGCAGTATTTTTCCCGAACGGCTCAAAGAGAAGATTTTCTTGAGGGACCTCTAAGATGTGTTTTTTTATTTCCTCCTCTTGAGTTTTTTTAGCCACAACATAAATATCTTCCCAGTTAACTATGGGTTTAAATCTCATCAGCGTGGACTGGATCAGGGATCGCTTACCAAAAATCGTTAAAAATTGTTTAGGTTTTTTCTCCCGACTCAAAGGCCAGAACCGCGTCCCGGACCCACCTGCCATGATCACACAATACATACATTCCCCTTTCATAGAGAAATTGGTCAAAGCTTTTTATAAAAATTTCTGGCTTTCTCCAAAAGCTTTTTGGGTGTCTCAGAATTCTCTATTACCACATCTGCCATCTCAATCTTTTCCACAACATCCATTTGCGCCAGCATACGATCCATGACTTCTTCTTTAGTCCATCCCCGCTTTTCTAAAAGCCATTCCACTCGTTTTTCCAGAGGAGCATACACCACAACAACTGTATTGCACAAAGATTCCAGACCTGTCTCATAAAGTATAGCCATATCTAAAACAACAATTTTTTCTGTTTTACTTTTTTCAAGCTGTTCAATGCTCTTTTTTATTTCTTCTAACAGCGGAGGATGAATAATCTGGTTCAATGCAGCCAAAAGTCCTGAATTAGCAAAAACAATTTGCCCGAGCTCCCGCCTTTTTAGTTCTCCTGATTTATCAAAGATCTCAGGACCAAACACATTTCTAAGAGCTTCTTTTATGTCTTTTCTCTCATCAACAAGTCTCTCAGCAATTCTATCTGCGTCGATCACCTCAGCACCTAACCACCCAAGCTCACGGGCAAATATTGTCTTGCCCGAACCGATACCACCCGTTATACCAACAATCAAGATTTTACCTCACAAGATATATAGAGTCGTAATATATTTTTTTTGTAATTATCTCTTTAATCTCAGTGTTTTCTGCAACCTCTTCGGTGAATTATTTATGCAAAAAACCCCCCCGATTTAAAACCCATATAAATAACTCACTTTTTAAGAAGAAAATCAAGTATTATTTTCTCCTTGATCGTTAGAAGGCGCTTCGGTAGTTTCTGCAGTAATCAAAAATCCCCCTATAATCATCATCTGGGCATTATTGCAAATAGGCAATTTCTAAAGAAATTTCCCTTGACAATACCAATTAGAGCTTTTACCTTAATTACTGCAAATATTTTTAAACAAGCGGAGGGGAAAATGGGCTTCAAATGTGGACTTGTGGGACTTCCCAACGCAGGAAAATCCACTGTTTTCAATGCCATAACAAACCTTGGTGTAGAAGCTTCTGCCTATCCATTCTGCACCATAGAGCCGCACTTTGGGATTGTAACTCTCGAAGACGAACGTCTGGACAAAATTCAGAGCATCATTGGCTCTCTTAAAAAAACGCCTACTGTTTTAGAATTTGTGGACATTGCAGGACTTGTTGAAGGAGCCAATAAAGGTGAAGGGCTTGGCAATCAATTCCTATCACACATAGCCAGCATGGATGCTGTTGCTCACATCGTCAGGTGCTTTGAAGATCCCAATGTTTCTCACCCCTACGAAACGTTAGATCCTGTACGGGATGCAAAAATTGTAACAATGGAGCTAATTCTCAAAGACATAGAAATCGTAGAAAGGCAGATAGCCAAACATCGTACTGCAGCAAAAAGCGGTGATCAGAAATCTAAAAAGATTCTTGCCGTATTAGAAACTCTGCTCCAGCATCTCTCATCTGAGAAAGAGATTCGGACCATGGAGACTGACGAGGAAGAAAAAAATATCATTCGTCAGTTGAATTTACTCACTGCCAAACCAGTAATCTACATTGCCAATGTGGATGAAGCGCATCTCAAACAAAGCCCGCTGGTGAAAAGCCTCAGCGATTATGCTGATTCAATAGGTTCATTCTGCATTTCTTTTTGTGGAAAAGCCCAGGCAGAAATTGCCGAACTTGACCAGAAAGACCAGATAGAATTTCTCAAAGCAATGGGGCTAGAGGAAACAGGCCTTCAAAAACTGGTAAAGGCAGGATATGATGCTCTAAACCTCATCACCTTTTTTACTGCTAACGAAAAGGAAGCACATGCCTGGACTATTCCTCAAGGGACACAGGTACAAAAAGCTGCTGGAAAAGTTCACACCGATTTTGAAGAGAAATTTATTAAAGCTGAAGTGACCAAAACAGAAGATTTAATAAAACACGTCTCTGTCAAAACACTTCACGACCTTGGACTCGTGGCAATCCATGGAAAAGATTACATTGTTGAGGATGGAGATCTGATCTTTTTCAGGATTAACAAGTAACCGCTCCTTTTATCTTATCTTTTTAGAAAAAGATAATGTTAAAATTTACCACGCCCTTATTGAAGAGCGGAGTGGATTTGAGAAATGTTCAAGAAATAATTGGACATAAGAGCAGCAAGACTACAGAGATTTATACATATGTGAGCAAAACTAATATAGCGAGTATAAGGAACCCCCTTGATAGCATTTTAAAGGAGGAAAGAATATGATTGCATCCAGAGGTATGTATATACGCAATACTGCGCCGCGTATATACCCCAGAATAAAAAATATATCTGCAAGCTGCTTCGAAGCAAACGGAGCAGACTTATAAAACGGCAGAACTTCGTATACGTTGTGTAAAAACAACAAAGGAGAATAATGATGGACAAAAACATTATCAACAACGTGAATTACCGTGAAGTTCAGCAATTTCGTCAAATCTGGATATGGTTCCTTATTGTTCTTATAGCAGGAATCACCTGGTACGGTTTCTTTCAGCAGATTATCTTCAGAAGGCCATTTGGAAGTAATCCTGCACCTGATCTCGTGATGTGGATTATCTGGATTGTTGTTGGTATCGGCTTTCCCCTACTCTTCCACGCAACGCGGCTCATTGTTGAAGTAAGAGAAGACGGAGTCTACATTCGTTTTTTCCCGCTTCATTATCGTTTTCACAGGATACCTTTTGCCGAATTGAAAAGTTATGAGGTACGAAATTACAGTCCTATCAAGGAATACGGAGGATGGGGCATCCGTTATGGAGTGAAGGGTAAAGCATATATGGAAAACGAATATTAATTGGCTCACAAAAACCAGAAGAGCTTGCTATGGCAATCGATTTAGCTATAAAGAACCGTGGGGAGAACAAATAAAATGGTGGAAAGAATATCAGACTTTTAACCCTGACAGGGTTCAGAACCCTGTCAGGGTTAGTTTAATACAGTAAATATGCTTTTAAACAAACCCCTTACCAATTTCAAATTCTTCCCACAGCGATTTAAGCACTAAACGGTAAGAAGGACGATTTGCTTCAACATAAGCCTTGCTGTGATGAACTGGAGGAAAACCTTTTCTCTCCACACCATCCCAGAACGATTTTAGCGTCTCTTTTTCAAAAGGTATATCACCTTTTGAAACCATCTCCAGAACATACTGCCAGTACAGAGCTAATCGTTTTTCATCTTTTACATATTTCTCACCTGAACGTACAAAGATATCAAAAAGACGAGCAAAACTGCCGCCAATTTTTTTATAAACTCTGATATTTACCCTCATAATCTTTCCACGAGGATCTATCATCTCCAGCAGAGTTTCTCCTTTCAGAATCTTTTCAGCACCCTCCCATTCTTCACGAAGCCACTTTCTGGTATCTCTTTTATTTTTCAAGAAATGACTTCCACCGCACGCTGCCTGATAAATGAGTTTGTAAAGATCCTCTACTTGGAATTCTCTATATTGGTGAATCTGGCTTTTTATAATCTGGCAGAGGGACTCTTTTTCTGTTGCATACATTTTCATCCCTCTCTCATCCAGCCAAATACCGCAGAAACAGATTTTCTTGGAATCATTAAAAAAGATTCATTTACAGAAATTCCTATTAAGCTTCCACTGCAAAGTTCCAACAATTCTTTCTGTACTGTAACAGGCCAGTCACCGTAACCCGGGCTGAAGCGAGGCGTTACAGAAAAGCCCTTTTCTTCTGCCATTTGTTTGAGAACAACTTTATGAAGCTTCTCCGCAACCGCATCAACAGTTTCTGAACCAATAGCATCAAGAATAACTCCACTGGTCATCTCTCCCCGCTTTATTAAGCTATCTACTTCCTGTTCCAGTGGAGGACCAAGAGTCACCATAAAAACAATAACAGGATCAGAATTGTCCAGCATTCTGACTACCTGCTTACTTCGTATTACAAAAGAGGATTCTTTAAAAGTAATAAGCTCCTCATTTCTTGAAGCTACTCTTAAAAATCTAAAAACCCCCTGCGGTTCAAACAGTCTCTGTGCCCTTTCTATCTCTTCATCAAAAATCCGATTGACCTCTCTGTTGTCCCTCCGTTTCCCCTGAGGATAGCCCAACCTTTGCAGGACAGCTCTAACAGGAATATCAATATTCTGGAATTTAATAACATGTGGTTCAGGATCAAAAACAGTCATGAAATTCTCACAAAGAAATTAATTCCTTGAGGGTTACAGATAACTTTACGCCAATACTTCACCGGACATTTCATAAGCCCGGTACTGATCGCCAAAATCCTTTCCCTTCGATTCAAACAGTGCTTTAATATGATCATCCATAGTAAAATAAATAATTTGCCACCCTGTTCTGGCAAGATCAACCATTACATCCATCAACCATCCTCGCCGCTTCCAATCAGAATACTGAAAAGCATCGTCGAGGATAAGAAACATCTGGTCATGCTTCAGAATCTTTCTTGCAAATCCAATACGAAGTGCAAGAAGAACCTGCTCTTGAGCACCGGTGCTTAAATCGGGAAGAGAAAAACTGCTAACAGAGTCTAAAACAATCAAGCTCTCACCATCGAGTTTGATATCTTCGTATCGTCCGGTAATCTGATGAAGAAACTCAAGCACCTCCCTGGATTCCAGTCCTTCTGCAATTTTGGTATCCTCGTCTTTTTGAAGACTCTCAAGCACACTGTGAAGAGCAATCTTTCCGATAATTTCTGCTGTCTTTTGTTTGTACTCGTTCAAAATCTTTTCTCTCTTTTCCCTGAGATTCTGTATCAGAGTTTCCCAATCTGTAGAAATATCGTCACCCGTCTCCTGACAGATTAACTGTTTGAGGGAATTGAGATTATTTTCCTCTTCTGTAATCCTTTTTTCTACTAAGTCCAGCCTTTTCTTGAGTTCATCATACAACTGCCTGCTGTATGTAATTTCTGGTTTCTCTCGATTATAATCAGACGGATCAACATTGAGCTTAGCAAGATCGACCTTTTTCTCCTGTATTAGTTTTTCTCTATCACGAAAGTCTTTTTCAATCCGATGAAGAATCCCGTTCCAGCTTTCGGGTCCACCTCTTTCACCAGAAAGATCAAAAATACTCTCTGAGATTCTCCTTTCCAGCGTTCCAAGTTCAATTTCATCCTTATCAAGCTGTTCTTTTATAATCCGGGCTTTACTGTAATCCTCCCCTACTTTCTGAAGCAGTTCATCAATAAGTGGTAATCCTGTAAGTTCTCTCCCAAAACGATTTTTAAATTCAGTTTTTAATTTCTCCCATTCTGTATTCTCGAATTTAGTATCTATCTGTTTCTGGAGTTTCCACCTATCAATAAACCCGAATAAAACAGCTCCTCCCAGAGTAAGACCAGCAGCCAGAGGAATTTTAATAATGAAAATAAAAACCAGTGTGCAAACAGCCAGAATCAAAGAGATGAGTGCAAAAAGAGGGCCGGGGTTTTGCAACACCTTTCCTGAGAAACTCAAATAAAGCTCTTTACAGCCCTTCAGCCATTTAAAGTGCTGGCCTTTTCTCTCAGTTTCTTTTTGTTCCTCTACTTTTTTACTGTAGCTCTTCAGCATGTTCTGATGAAGCGCAATATTACTTCTTGTCTCCTTCAGTTTCTTTTCATCAATACGATTGTTTTCTCTCTCAAGAGTTTTTATCTCACTGTCTAATTGAAAAGCTATGTATTGTTTAGCTTTTTCAAGAAGATTCAATTTCTTTCCAAGTTTTTCTTTCTCATCTCTCAAAGATTTTCGGAGAGC
>CAZPNF010000091.1:0-5194 GCA_964587715.1 uncultured bacterium
CCCGTTCTTCGGGAGTACTTTTCTTTCTAAAATCCCGATTCTATCCCGATAAAATCGGGATTCTATCAGGATAAAAGAAAAGTACATATCTAATTCTTTAAAGAGGATGAGAGCAGAGACTCTCATCTACCCGGTACTTTAACAACTTTCGGCTGACAAAAAGGCAACTTCCTCTGATACTCCTATTTCATCTCAAAATCACCTCTACTGGCATGCCGTCTTTCAAAATACCTTTCGGATTTTTTACACTAATCTTTACAGCGTAAACCAGTGAGGTTCGGGTTTCAGGCGTCAAGATAGATTTCGGCGTAAATTCCGCTTTAGGACTTATCCAGCTTACTTTTCCCGTAAATTCCTGATTAAACCCATCGACACGAATTCTGACATTTTCCCCATATTTCACACGGGACAGCATCTTTTCGCTGATGTAGATCTTTACATTCAGTTTTTTGATATTAACAATTTCCACGATTGGGGAAAGCGGAGGTACAGCTTCTCCTTCTTCAAAATACTTGCTGAAGACAATTCCACTGTCTGGTGCTGTAATAAACGCATCAGTTATCTTCTTCTGGATAATTTTCAATTTTGCCATCAGCTGCTCTTTTTTTGCAGTAAGCATCTGCTGATTCTGTTTGGTCCCTTCGTAAGCTGATTCTGCCCGCTGCAGTTGATTGGACAAATCATCTAATTTTTGCTGAGGCATTGCCTGACTCTTAACCAGCTCTTTTAGTCTCTGACATTTTTCTCTGACATATTCCCGATCCGATTTTGCCCGGCGAATATTAGTTTGCAGAACTGCAAACCGAGCATTCAATTCCTTCAAATTGGCTTTAACTTCATCTCTATTTAGAATTAGTTCTGTTGTATCCACAATTGCCAGCGTGTCTCCCGGGCAAACTTCATGCCCCGTATCTACAAACAATTTAATAATCTTCCCACCTGTAAGCGCAGGCACCTGCAGCGATATACCCTCCAGGATACCGGTATAAACATTTTCCTTTTCTTTTCTACTGCAGCCTGCTAAAACGAAAATCAAACCAAAGATCACAAATAACTTTTTTATCATAAAACCTCCATCCTGTTAACATCCAACTTTCTCCAATTTATGGAGCACATCTCCAATTCTGATTCCCGTTCTGTAGAAAATTACCTCTCCACAAAAATCTTCCCGACTGCAGTTGAGCTGAGAGTTTACAGCAAGAACAAGATTCTTCCTGTTGGCACGTTTGATCTTTTCCATTTTTTTCTTGAGATATTCAGGCGTCCAGAAGCCTACAATTTCAAGTGATGCAGTTCGACCGTCAGAATGATAGAATGTAAAATCAGGAATAAAAATAGCAGTACCCAGATCAATAACTTCGCCTTCCCTCTTGATTTCCCACTTTCTCTTTTTCCGTGAAAATTTCTGAAAAAAGTTTTCTTCAATGTGACTGTCAAACAGCGGAAGACCTGAGTAGTGGGTGGTGAGTCCACAGTTTGAATCTAAATAAAACTGTTTTAGCCCCTGAGGTGTGGCAATATCAGTAGCCATCTTCCAATTTTTGGCAAGGAGAAGACCTGGAAGGAAGTAGGCCATCCGAATACCGTACCGCTGCGTGTTGCGGAAAAGAGAAGCAGGGCCATCCAGAATGATTTCGATTCCCTGTGAGCCGAGCGGCCTGATCCAGTGGATTAAACGGGAAAGTTTGATGTATTGAAAAACGACTCTGTAATCTCCCTTGAGCACGACTCTTATACTAAGTGCCCTGTAGAGAAGTCCCTGAGCCAGAGCAAGGTTGTACCGTTTCAACAGAGATTCAGGTGAATATGTAGTTTTAAAAGAAGTGAGAATCTGGTTTTCCGGGAGATCTCCGTAGAGGAAATTATTTATCTGTTCTGGCGGCAAAGAAAATTTCTCTGCTGCTTCGGAGAGGATTTGCTCGCGGTGCGATTGGTGCAAAAGATCGGATCGGGAAACAATGGGATAAAAATCTTGAGCTCTATGAAAAACCCAACTGCGAAGCGATGGATAATCAATTTCACTTGCAGGATAAAATTCTGTTTCCTCTAATAAAAGCTTAGCCAGCCCACGAAAAATTTTATAGTCAGTCCGCTTACCTTCAAAAGATTCCAGCGAAGAAAAAAGTTCCCGCTGCGTTTTGCCTATGTGGTTCTGGAACAGGTCAAGAAGCTTTCTGCACACTTTCAGGTAAACGGCAGCCCGTCTCCCTGTGATAAACCATAGGAAAAATCCTTTGCCCGACTATTCGAGACCGAATTAAATCACTGGTAAGCATCTGATCCTCGCCGGCGGTAAGAGATGTTGGTTTCCTGTGTCCCTGCGGTTATGATTTCGTAGAGAAGTGCTTTCTTTTTGCTCTTTTTTCTTAAGATGCGTCCAAGCCTCTGAAGATGCTCTGTGGGACTGGCGCTTCCACCAAGAATTATGGCAACATTGGCTTCAGGGATGTCCACTCCCTCATTGAGAACCTTAGACGTAACAAGAAAGCGATACTCACCTCTGCGAAATCGATCAAGAATGGCCTTTCTTTCGACAGTGTTGGTTTGATGAGTAAGAGCAGGTATGAGGTATTGTTGAGAGATGGTATAAACAAGTTCGTTGTCCTCAGTAAAAATGATGACACGATCTCTGTGGTGCTGTTTCAGAAGTGACTCAAGAGCCTCAAGTTTTTTCTCTGCATTGAAGAGAATCTGCCGCAGCTCCTTCCTGGCTAAAAGAGCCTGACGAGCCTGGGGCGCATAGACACTCTCTTTAATGAAAGTTTCCCATTTTCCCCCGTAGAATCTAATTCCTCTTTCACGAACATATTTATTGTAAGAGCTGTACAGCGAATCGTATTCTTTTTTTCCTCAGGTGTCATGGGAATACGAATTCTGTGAATTTCATAATCGGAAAGATGCTCACCTGCCAGATCTTTAATTCTTTTTTCAAAAACAACAGGTCCAACAAGATGGGTAAGTTTAAGATGCTGTGCATCCGATCTACGATAAGTTGCTGTGAGACCCAGACGATAAGGTGCAATACTCAGTTCAGGAATTTGAGAATAGGTAGAAGCGGGAAGATGATGAATTTCATCGAAGATAAGAAAACCGAAGCGGTTACCGTACCTGTCGATATAGCGATATGCAGAATCATAAGTCGTCACTGTGAGAGGATGAATTTCGTGGTAACCACCACCCAATATACCAACTTCTTCTCCAAAAGCATCTCTGATTCGATCGTACCACTGGTTCATCAGATCAAGGGTTGGGGATACAACGAGAGTACTGATCTTAAGAGAAACCATTCCGTAGAGAGCAACAAGAGTCTTGCCAGAACCAGTGGGAAGGACAACTGTACCGCAGTGTTCTGCCTTTTGCCAGGATTCAAGTGCCTCTTTCTGATGTGGGTACAGCATAAAGGGAAGTTTCATTTTAAGATCAAGAGAAGTAAATGCCCGGGCTTCATCCTTCAGGGAAATTTCTCTCTTCTCAAAAACAGCGAGAATTTTAGAATAGTAAAATGCCAGAGTCCGCCATGTTTTGCTGCGAGAATCCCATTTAAAATAGGGCGGATTTGTTTCCTCCTCCCAATTTTCAAGAATCAGTGTACCATCGTGGAATCGCAGAATTGACGCTGCCATAGATAACCTTACAACATAATTATTCACTCACGCAAAGCCGCTAAGATTCTCATATAAGATATTCTATCCATCCCTATCTTTTCTTTGCGTCCTCTGCGTCTTGGCGGTGATACATCTCTCACGCAAAGCCGCAAAGCTCGCTAAGATTTTTATATAAGAGATTCTATCCATCCCTATCTTTCCTTTGCGTTCTTGGCGCCTCTGCGGTGATACATCTCTCACGCAAAGCCGCAAAGCTCGCCAAGATTTTTATATAAGACATTCTATCCATTTCTATCTTTTCTTTGCGTCCTTGGCGTCTTCGCGTGATGCCTATCTTGGCCTCTTAGCGTGAGACTACAACTCTAAAAAATAACTGAATTTAACCTGAATGTCAAGTCAGAGTTTTTTGTATGGCAATAAAACAATTTTCTCCTTTTTGTATCCCTTTGCGCTCTTTGCGTCTTTGCGTGAGAACACAACATAAACTGGTAAAATTTTGACCAGTAAAAAATAATAAACCAACTGGCTAAAATTATATCAGGTCTTGACTTTTTCTTATGAAATAATAACTTATACAAGGTCATTATTTTTAATTTACATTCTGGCAACATATTTGCTTCTATTCCATAAATGATTTAAAAAGCCTTAAGGGAGAAGAATCATCATGTGCAGGAGAAAAATAATTGCAGCCGCATCACTACTATTTCTACTCTGGTTCGGCTATGCCAATGGAGGAATAAATCTTGGCATGAGAATTTGCAACAATCAATGGAACAGTAAATGGCTCGTAACTCCTGCCCCTGAAGTCAGCTTATCAACACGCTGGCTCTGGATAGGAATAGATGGAACTATGGGAAGCTACAAACCACTGGTTGGCAGTGAGGGTTACGTTTTCCAGACACGTTTTTCCTTTATCCCAATGCTGCGAATTCCTCTCATTGGTCCTTTCTTTACAGCCGCAGGTTACGGTTTCTCATATACATTTCGCCGTGTAGAATTTGAAAGCACTGGTGGAAAATACCAGATTACTTCGAAAGAAACCGGTAAGGGAGAAATCCGTGGTTTTTTCGGGATAGAAATACCCATCTTTTCAAAACTAAAAATCTATCTGAAAGGTGGATATTCCTTCATAGACGATAACAACAGACATTACTCTGCCTCACTTGGAACAAGCTTTATCTGGCCAACTCGCTCCGTTAATAAAAAGAAAAAAATTTATGCAAAACTTTCAAAAAAAGAGGAGATTAAAAACCCTGTTTTACCGGTAAATAATATTCCTTCGATAAAGAGAGTTACGTTTCTCAGCAGTGAAGATATTGTAACCAGTGAATTAAATGCAGCCATTGAGACAGCACTGGTCAATTCCGGGATAAAAGTATTTAGCTGGAAAACAGTGCGGGAAAATCTGGTTCGATATTTCCGCAAGCAGATTGGAGAAAACAGTATAAACAAGGACGATATTCCATCGCCTGTAGATACCATGACTTCTCTACAGATTGCCGTAGAAGCTTCACAATTACTAAAACTCGATGCGATTATAGAAACACGGATACGCTATACATATAAATCCTACGGAGCCGGAATTATTG